>JAEZGR010000216.1 GCA_023437255.1 Pseudomonadota bacterium
CGCCGAGGGGTGAACATCGCCATGCGCATGATGGGCGAACAGTTTGTCTCGGGCCAGTCCATTTCCGAAGCGCTCGCCAACAACCAGCGCATGGAAGCGCGCGGCTTCACCTACTCGTACGACATGCTGGGCGAGGCCGCCACCACCGCAGAAGACGCCCAACGCTATTACGACGCCTACGAACAGGCGATTCATGCGATCGGCAAGTCGGCCGCGGGTCGCGGCATCTACGAAGGCCCTGGCATCTCGATCAAGCTTTCGGCACTGCACCCGCGTTATTCGCGCGCGCAGTTCGATCGCGTCATGACCGAGCTGTTCCCCCGGTTGTTGAAACTCACACAGCTTGCGCGCGAATACGATATCGGCATCAACATCGATGCCGAAGAGGCCGACCGCCTCGAAATCTCGCTCGATCTGCTCGAGGCGCTGTGCTTTGACGCCACACTCGAAGGTTGGAACGGAATCGGCTTCGTGGTGCAGGCCTATCAGAAGCGGGCACCGTTTGTCATCGACTATCTCATCGACCTGGCCCGGCGCAGCCGCCACCGTCTGATGGTGCGTCTGGTCAAGGGTGCCTATTGGGATACGGAAATCAAACGCGCCCAGATCGAAGGCCTTGAAGGATATCCGGTGTATACACGCAAGGTGTACACCGACGTTTCCTACCTGGCTTGCGCACGCAAGCTGCTGGCCGCGCCGGAGGCTGTCTTCCCGCAGTTTGCGACCCACAATGCCTATACCGTCGCCGCGGTGTACCACATGGCCGGGCAGAACTATTACGCCGGTCAGTACGAGTTCCAGTGCCTGCACGGCATGGGCGAAGATCTTTATGAAGAAGTCGTGGGCAAGGTGGCCGACGGCAAACTCAATCGACCTTGCCGCATTTACGCGCCGGTCGGCACACACGAGACCCTGCTTGCCTACCTGGTGCGGCGTCTGCTCGAAAACGGCGCCAATACGTCGTTCGTGAATCTGATCGGCGACCCGTCCATTCCGGTCGAGAGCCTGGTGGCCAATCCTGTTGAACAGGCCAGTCGCATCACGCCGCTGGGCGCCCCGCACGACAAGATTCCCTTGCCCCGCCATCTTTACGGCTCGCCCGAGCAGGGTGCAAGGCTCAACTCGGCAGGCATCGACCTGAGCAACGAGCACCGGCTCGCGTCGCTGGCGGCCGCCCTCCTGGGCGGCGCTGATCGGCAATGGCGTGCCGCACCCATCATCGAAGGGGTCGAAATTCAGTGGGACGACCAGCGCGCACGCGCCGTACTCAACCCGGCCGACCACCGAGACCGCGTCGGCGCCGTCATCGATGCGACGCCCGAACACATCGAGGCCGCCCTTCGGCAGGCACAACGCGCCGGCCAGGTGTGGCGCTCCACACCGGTTCACCAGCGTGCCCAATGTCTGCGGCGCGCGGCACAGATGTTCGAGGAACACCTGCAGTCGCTCCTGGGTCTCATCGTTCGCGAGGCCGGGAAGTCGCTGCCCAACGCCGTGGCCGAAGTCCGCGAGGCGGTCGATTTCCTGCGCTATTACGCTCAGCAGGTGGAGCGTGAGTTCGACAATGACACCCATCGCCCCCTGGGAATGGTGCTGTGCATCAGCCCCTGGAACTTTCCCATGGCGATCTTCCTCGGACAGGTATCGGCAGCGCTCGCGGCAGGCAACGCAGTCATTGCCAAGCCGGCCGAGCAGACCACCCTCATTGCCGCAGAAGCCATCCGTATTCTGCACGCCGCCGGCGTGCCAGGAGGGGTGGTGCAACTGCTGCCGGGCGACGGCGAGACTGTGGGCGCCACATTGGTCGAACGCCCCGATATCCACGGCGTCATGTTCACCGGCTCGACAGCAGTCGCCCGCCACATCGCGGCCACCCTCGCCGAACGGCTGTCACGCGACGGCGCCACGGTACCCCTCATTGCCGAAACCGGCGGTCAGAACGCCATGGTGGTGGACTCCTCCGCGCTGGCCGAGCAAGTGGTGTATGACGTGCTCACTTCCGCCTTTGATTCCGCCGGCCAGCGCTGCTCCGCGCTGCGCGTGCTGTGCGTGCAAGACGACTGCGCCGATCGCCTGTTGACCATGCTGCGTGGGGCGATGCACGAGCTGCGTATCGGCAACCCCGACCGGCTTACCACCGACGTCGGCCCGGTCATCGACGTCGATGCCGCCCGCAGTATCGAAGAACACGTACAGAAGATGCGCGACGCCGGCATGGGCGTGCTGCAACTGCCCTTGCCCGCCAGCACGCAGTTCGGCACCTTCGTCGCCCCCACCCTCATTGAAATCGACAGCGTCTCGCGGCTTGAACGCGAGGTATTCGGCCCCGTACTGCACGTCCTGCGCTATAAACGCGACGATCTGCCCAAGGTACTCGACGCCGTCAACGCCACCGGATACGGGCTCACATTCGGCCTGCACACGCGCATCGACGAAACGGTCGACCAGGTCATGGGCCGCATTCGTGCCGGCAACCTGTACGTCAACCGCAACATCGTTGGGGCGGTGGTGGGGGTGCAGCCCTTCGGGGGCGAGGCGCTCTCCGGGACCGGCCCGAAGGCGGGTGGCCCGCTATACCTGTACCGCCTGCTTTCGACCAGGCCCGCGGGCATGGGCGCGGGCCTCGATCTTTCGAAGGGTCTGCCTGTCACGCTTCCGCTGCCCGGCCCCACCGGCGAAAGCAACGAATACCACGTGCTGCCGCGCGGCACCGTGCTGTGCTATGCGCGCAGCGAGACCGGCCTCAAGGCTCAACTCGACGCAGTACGACACACCGGTAACCGCGCCCTGTTGGTCGAGACCCCGGAGCTGCAGGGCCTGCTTGGCCAGCTCGATGCCGGCACGCGCGACAGCCTGACTACAGTGGGCAAGGCGCAGGTCGACACCGCCCATTTCGACGCAGTGCTGTTCGAAGGCGACAGCGACGCCCTGCTCGAACTCAATCGGAAACTTGCCGCCCGTGAAGGGCCGATCGTGTCCGTGCAGGGGCTCACGACTGACGGCCTGACCCATGGCATGCACTATGCGCTTGAGCCGCTGGTGCTGGAACGCGCGGTCAGCATCAACACGGCGGCGGCGGGCGGCAACGCCAGTCTGATGACCATCGGCTAAGGCAAGTCGGCACACCGTTTGCTGGCGAAGCGGGGCTGTATCCACCGCTCAGGAGCCCCGCCATGAACAGTCTCTTTCGCACCCTGCTGATCGCCGGTGCGTTCGTTGCGCTCACCCCCGCCGCCAACGCCCAGGATGACCTCGCCCGAATACGTGACGCCGGCGAAATTCGCATTGGCACGGAAGGTACCTACGCCCCCTTCACCTTTCACGACGCGAACGGCCTGACCGGTTTCGATGTGGAAATGGGTCGCGCCATTGCCAAACGCCTGGGCGTTGAGGCGCGGTTTGTCGAAGGCAAATGGGACGGACTGATCGCGGGCCTGGATGTCGGCCGCTACGACGCGGTGATGAATCAGGTCAGCATTACCGAAGCGCGCCAGCAGAAGTACGATTTCTCTGATCCTTACATTGCGTCTGCGGCGGTCCTCATCGTGCGTGAAGACAATAAGGACATCAAGAGTTTCGACGACCTGAAGGGCAAGCGCTCCGCCAACACGCTCACCAGCAACTTCGGCAAGCTCGCCGAAGCGGCCGGCGCCCAGGTGGTGGCCGTGCAGGGTTTCAACGAAGCCATAGACCTGCTGATGTCGCGCCGTGTCGACGCCACCATCAACGATGAACTCTCGTTTCTGGACTTCAAGAAGCAGAAGCCAGACGCTCCGCTGCACATCGTGGCACGCGATACCGGCAAGGAGTTCAGCCAGTCGGGGGTGCTGATCCGCAAGGGAAATCCTGAACTGCAGCAGGCGATCAACCAGGCGCTCGCCGACATCAAGGCCGACGGCACCTACAAGCAGATTTCAGAGAAGTATTTCGGCGTTGATCTGTCGACGCGCTGAGCGGCCGCCCGATCATCATGCCGGAGACCGCCGCTCTTCTGCCGCCATGGCTGCAGCTGATGGCCGATTCATTTTGGCCGCTGCTGCATGCCGGCATCAAGTTCACTGTTCCTCTCACGCTCATCTCGTTTGCGGCGGGGCTGGTGTTGGCCTTCGTGGTCGCCCTGATTCGCCTCTTTGGCCCGGCCCCCCTGGTCTGGCTGGTGCGCTTCTATGTGTGGCTGATACGCGGAACGCCGCTGCTCGTACAGCTGTTCGTGATTTTCTACGGGCTGCCCAGCGTGGGAATTGTGCTCGACCCCTTCCCCGCTGCGCTGATCGGTTTCACCCTGAATGTCGGCGCCTACAATGCCGAGGTGATCCGCGCCGCCATCGAGTCGATTCCCAAAGGGCAATGGGAAGCGGCCTATTCACTGAGCATGACCCGCGGCCAGGCGCTACGCCGAACGGTCCTGCCCCAGTCGGCCCGAGTGGCAGTTCCGCCGCTGGCAAACTCCTTTATTGCTTTGGTGAAGGACACCTCGCTGGCCGCCGTGCTGACTGTCCCGGAGATATTCCAGGCGGCCCAGCGCATTGCCGCGGTGACCTATGAGCCACTCGTCCTGTACCTGGAGGCGGCCTTCATCTATTTGATCTTCAGCACCGCGCTCACCACGCTCCAGGCCCGGCTCGAACGTCGCTACGGCCAGCACGCCGTCTTTGCGGGGAAATTGCGATGATCCAGCTGAGCGGAATCTCCAAACACTTCGGGGAACTGCACGTTCTGCAGGACGTGAGCGTCGACATTGCGGAAGGCAGCGTCACGGCTCTGATCGGGCCTTCCGGCAGCGGCAAGAGCACGCTGCTGCGCTGCGTTAACCTGCTGGAGACGCCAGAAGCCGGCACGCTGCGACTGGGCGAAGAAACGCTGACTTTTACCGGCTCCGCGCCGCCCATCGCCGCCGTGCTTCGCATCCGCAAGCAAACCGGCATGGTGTTTCAGAACTTCCAGCTCTTTCCCCATCGCACGGTGATCGAAAACGTCATGGAAGGGCTCGTGACGGTGCTGCGCTGGCCCAGGGCAAAGGCTCGCCAGCGCGCGATGGAACTGCTGGAAAAGGTGGGTATGGCTCACAAGGCAGACGAATGGCCCGCCACGCTGTCAGGCGGTCAGCAGCAACGGGTGGCGATCGCCCGCGCGTTGGCACCTTCCCCACGGGTTCTGCTGTGCGACGAGCCGACCTCCGCACTTGACCCCAGTCTGGCCGCTGAGGTCATACAGGTTCTGCGTCTGTTGGCGGCCGAGGGCATGACCATGCTCATGGCGACGCACGATCTGCGGCTGGCCGCCAGCATCAGCCAACAAGTCGTGTTTCTCGAGGACGGTCGGGTCGTGGAATCGGGACCCCCGCAGCAGATTTTCTTCAGCCCCGCGCAGGAACAGACACACGCATTCGTGGCCACGCTGCGTGAAGGCGGGCCCGGAGCAATCGACACACCTGCTTAGAAGGACCCTAGGCGGCCGGCCCGGTCTGCCATGCCGGGCGCGGTGACGGCAAGCGGGCACTGGTCGCACCCGGTACATCCGGAAAGCGCGCACTGCCATTCTGCCAATCTGCGTAAGCCGCGTCGATGTAATCCTTGGAATGCGCCACGAAGTTCCACCACATCGTGATGGATTCTGCGAACGGCTCGCCACCGATCAGCAGGCAACGACTGCCGGGGGCAAGTTCGAGCTGCAGGCTTGTGACGCCGGGAGCCAGATAGGCAAAACGGTTGGCATCGAGCACGACGCCTTCGCCAGTTTCGGTCGCCGTGCCTTCTGCCGGGGCGTTCCGTACGAACCGGGGTGTCACCGAGCCCACGGTAGGCAGAAGGCCGTATTCGAAATCGCGGCGCAACGGCAGGCTCACCAAGCCGCCTTGCGGTGCATGCAGGTCCAGCGCCACAAGAGGCGTGTACACCCGGGTGGGTGCGACATACCCTGCAAATTCACCGACCAGCAGGCTCAGTTCAACACCTTTGTGCTGCCATTGAGGCAGTTCCGGATAATGATCGAAAGCAGGTTCAACAGCGGCGTGGGAGTCCGGCAATGCGATCCAGAGCTGTGCGGCGTGAAGCACGGTGCCGTCTTGCAGCGAATCCTCGGTATGCGCGATGCCCGGCCCGGCCGTCATCAAGTTGACCTGCCCCGGCCGGATCACCTGCTCCGACCCCAGACTGTCGCGATGCAAAATCTCGCCTCGCATCATCCAGGTGAACGTCTGCAGGCAGGTGTGCGGATGTGGCGCGACGTGCATGCCGCGCCCACCGCCAAGTTCGACGGGGCCCAGGTGGTCAAGAAAGCACCAGGCGCCCACCATGCGCCGTTCGCGCGTGGGCAGCGCCCGCGCCACCTGAAACCCTTCGCCCAGCTCGGCCTTGCGTAATGCAATGACTTGCATGATGTGCTCCCTGATTCAGAACAGCCCCACCAACTTCAGACAGACAGGCACGAGCACGGCGGTCAGCAGCCCCGCCAGCCCCATGGCCAACCCCGCAAAGGCGCCCATTTCAGCGCCGCCCTGCAGTGCGCGCGCCGTGCCGATACCGTGAGCCACGGTGCCCAGCGTGAACCCGGTGATATAAGGCTCGCGGATCCGCATGAGCGCGAGCAGGGGCTGCGTGATGGCGCCACCCAGTATGCCCGTCAGCATAACCAGCGCGGAGGTCAGCGAAGCCACCCCACCCAGCTTTTCGGTCAGGCCGATCGCGATCGGCATGGTGACCGATTTTGCCGCCATCGACAGCACGGTCGCATGCGAAGCGCCCAACCCTGCGGCCAGCGCCATCGACAAGGCGACGGCCACCGCCGAACCGAGCAATGCCCCCCCAAGCAGCCCTTTCCAGTCGCTGCGTAACCGGGCCAATTGATGGTACAGCGGAACGGCCAGCGCGACCGTGGCGGGACCGAGCAAAATATGAATATATCGGCCGCCCTCGAAGTAGGTGGCGTAATCGATGTTGCCCAACAGCAATACAGAAACCAGCAGCAGGGTCGACACGGCCACGGGGTGCAACAAGGGACTGTTGCCCGCCCGGCGATGCACCGCCAGCGAAATACGATAGGCCACGAGCGTGGCCAGCAGCCAGGTCAGAGGCAGCCCGGCCAGATGTTGAGCTACAGAGGTCACGCCGCTCATTTCTTCAACCACTTCACGGCTGCCGCCGTGGCGACAACTGAAGCCACGGTACTGACAACCAGCGCCACCGCAATGGCCAGCCACTCTTCAGCGATTCGATCCAGGTGCGCGACGATGCCCACGGCAGCGGGGATAAACAGCAAACTGAGGTGAGGCAGAAAGGAGGCGGTGAACGTGTCGAGGCCGGCATCTTCGCGACCACGGAACACCAGGTAGAAAAACAGCAGCGCCATACCGACCACCGCGCCTGGTATGGGCAAAGACAGCATGAAGACGATGGCTTCACCCGCCACCTGAAATGCCAACAGTTTGATCAGGCCTTCTATCATTCCCGCCCCTCTGACATAAGAAAGCCGGCAGGGCTGCCGGCGTTTCCTGCCCCGTGGCAACACGTACCACGGGGTCGCGTCATTGTAGCGTCAGCACGGAATGATCAACCGGCCGCGAGCGTCACACCCTGCGATTGGGCGCCGTTGGCGGACTGCCCCACCTCCAGGCGCTGAATGATCCCCTCGGTGTCGAGCACGTCACCGAAATAGAGCATCCAGTTTTGCAGCGCACCGACATGCTCGTGCTCGGTGAACGAGGCCAGGGCATCGCTGACCATGATGCTGCGATAGTCGAGCATCATGGCGTCGCGGGCCGTGGACTCACAGCAGACGTTGGTAGCCGCTCCCCCCACCAGCACCGTGTCAATACCGCGGGCACTCAGGACCTCGTGCAGGTTGGACGAACCCGGCGTGAGTGCGCTGTAGCAGCGCTTGATCACGATGGAATCGGCCTGCTGCACGTCCAGGCTCGCCGGCAACTGGTACCCAGGGTGCGTGGCACTCAGCTCAGCAAGCCGCCGCGCGCGGCGCTCGGGCGTGAGCATGAAGCGATGATGGTGTGACCAGAATTCATCGGCACCGTCGGAACAGGTCTGGATCCACACGACCAGGCCGCCGGCCCGGCGCAGGGCATCCGCCAGCCGGTTGACAGCCGGGAAGACCGCCTGCGCCGCAGCGCAATAGCCCTGAAACTGGGGCTGGGTGAAGTAATTCTGCAAATCGACCACCACGAACGCGGTGCGCCGGGGATCGAACGCATCGTACGGATGCAGAACGCCTTGCCGGGCAATGACACGATCGACCACCCACTGAGGAAACTCCACATCCATCTCCTAAGACGTATAGCGACGTACGGTCGCCCTTTCCAGATGCGCAATCGCCAGATACATGACGCCCGACAGCAGCGCCAGCACCACGATGGCCGTCATCACGATATTCAGCTTGAAGACCTGACTGCCGTTGATGATCAGAAAGCCCAGGCCCTCGCTGGCAGATTGGAATTCCCCGACGATCACGCCGACCAGGGCCAGACCGATATTCATCTTCAGGGCGGCGAGCAGCGTGGGCACGCTGCCAGGCAGAACCACCATGGTCAGTATCTGCCATTTGCTGGCGCCCAGGGTGAGGGCCAACTTGATCTTGTTGGGATCAATGCCGCGAAAGCCTTCGAACACCACCATGATGGTGATGAACACCGAGATCGCGACGGCCATGCCGTAAACAGAATATTCGGAGCCCAACCATATATAGAAGATGGGAACGAAGGCGATCTTGGGCATCGCATTGGCCACCACCAGGAAGGGATCCAGCACCTTGTGGGCAAAGCCGGACCACCACAGCAGCGCGGCCGTTGCGACGCCCAGCACCATGCTGAACGTGAAGCCCACCAGCGTTGCCCGGAACGTGGCCCAGGTATGGCCCACGAGGTCACCCGTGCGCATCAATTCAAGAAAGGTCGGCCACACCGCACTGGGATAGCTGGTGAGCATGGGATTGACGATATGCGTGCGCGCCAGCACCTCCCAGAGCACAAGCACGGCCAGCAACAGAACGGCGCGTGTGATCGAGATGAGATTGGCGCGACGCGCCTCGCCGCGCAACCAGGCGGCATACGCGGGGCTTGGCGTGGGCGTCGACGACTCGTTGACCGTACGACGCAGCATCGTGGCAGAATTGTTAGAAACCATGATCCGATCTCCTCAGCCCTCGACGTGCACGTCGAGTTCGTCCCACAGGGTGTTGAAGTAGGTGTTGAATTCCGGCAGGCCGCGCGCCTCGAAAGGCGTGGGCCTGCGGCCCGGAACACTCGGGAAGCGGATCTGGTGCTGCGACTTGATGCGCCCCGGGCGGCGCGACAGCACCACCACCCGGTCGGTCATGGAAATGGCCTCGCCAATATCATGCGTCACGAGCACGACCGACTTGCCTTCACTGCGCAAGACATCGACCACCTCGTCGGCGATAGCCAGGCGCGTCTGTGAGTCCAGTGCCGAGAAAGGCTCGTCGAGCAACACGACGTCGGGGTTGGTCGTGAGGGTGCGCGCCAGTGCCACCCGCTGGCGCATGCCGCCCGAGAGTGCGCGTGGGTATTGATCCAGAAAATTGCCCATGCCGCACTTTTCGAGCAGACGCACCGCCCGGTCACGCGCCTCCTTCATGTCGCGCTTCTGGATCTCGGCACCCAGCAGGGCATTATCGAGGATCGTGCGCCACTCGAAGAGGTAATCCTGCTGCAGCATGTAGCCGATGCGCGGCGAGGGGGCGGTCACCCGCTTGCCCCCGACCCGCACCTCACCGTCCGAAGGCGGCAGAATGCCGGCAATGATCGAAAGCAGCGTGCTCTTCCCACAGCCCGACTGCCCGATCAGGCTGACGAACTCACCGGGTTCAATGGTCAGCGAGATTCCCGACAATGCCTGGATCTCGGCCTGACGGGTGAAGTAGCGCAGCGAGACGTTGTCGATCTCGATGCGCTGTGCACTGCCCTGCACCGAGGCTGCGGCCGGTTCCAGTACCGTTTCAACCGTCATTTCATGGCCTCTTTTGCAAAGCGGGTGTCAACCAGATTTGCGTAGGCAACGCGCTCGTTTTCTTTTTGCAGTCCGGTCTTGATCAGCATGTCCTGCAGCTTGCTCATGGCGGCCTCTTCCACGACAGGATTTTCTTTCCAGAGGCGGAACGGACGGTAGCGGTCAATCGCGGCCACCAGTTCCTCATGCTTGAGACCAGGGAAGAAGGGCTGCATGTGCGTGGCAAGTTCAGCGGCCGGGGTGTCGCGGATCTCCTGCTGGGCACGGTAGATTGCCTTCACCCACTTCTGCGCCACGTCAGGGTTCGCGTCCAGATACTTTTCGGTCGCGGTAAAGGAGGTGAAGTCGACCTGCCCGACTTCTTCACCGATCGAGGCCACCACCTTTCCATGGCCGTCACGCTCCAGATTGCTGGCCTCGGGTTCCAGGAAAATGCCGTAATCGGCTTGGCCCGCCATCCATGCTCCTGCACGCGCGGCGGGGCCGATATTGCTGACCATGCGAACATCCTTGGCAGGATCCAGGCCGTGCTTTTCCATGGCGGTCATCAAGAAGACATCGGGATTCGAGCCCGGGCGGAACGACATCACGCGCTTGCCTTTGAGCATGTCCCAGTCAAACTTCTCGCCCGGCTCCCGGGCCAGCAGCAGGAAGCCGTCGGTGGCGGTGAGGCCCGCAAACACCCGGGTCTTCACCGGCGACTCGCTGTTCGCGACGTACACCGACGCCTCAGGCCCAATCAGAACGATATCGGCACTTCCCGCCAGCAACGCCGACATGCCTTTATCGGTTCCCTGCGAGGTCTTGACCGAAACGTCCAGGCCTTCGTCCTTGAAGTAGCCCTTGGTAAGCGCGACATACATCGGCATGTACAGCACGGATCGCACGACTTCTTCGTAACGGACCTTCTTGGTTTCGGCTTGCACCGGAGCAACCATGGTCAATGCACAGGCCGCCATGACGGTGGCCAGCGCGGCGCGCATGGCGGTGCGCCGACCCGTAACGCCACTTTGCTGCAGCGTGCGGGCGACGGGTGAAATCTGGGGGGAAAGCGATGCGCGGGAAGAAAGACTGCGCAGGAATGACGGAACTACGGAGTTGCGTAAGCTGGACATGCGTAGGCTCCCAGAGGAAGTAGAGAACTGCTAGGTGTATACAGTATTCAAACTTCTTTTAAGTTTGAAAGATACACCTGAAGTTACCCCTTCAGGGAGCAGGGAAATCCCTAGTGAGAATGGGAACCGTGTATGCGATCGGGGAAAACGATGGCGCCGAAGGACTCGGCGCCCGAGGGGGCTACTTGGCACTGCCCGGGTGGGCTTCCTTGTAGGCCGAGGCGGCGTTATGCACGTGCTGGGTGGCAAGCAGGTTGGCGAGTTCTGCATTGCCCGCGATGACGGCCGCAAGGATCTGGGAGTGATCACCCCAGTTCTCGCGTACGCGGCGCATGTTGCTGGGAGCAAAAACGAGCGCAGTGCGATCGCGCAAGGAACGCATGAGATCGGTGAGGACCGCATTGCCAGCCACTGTGGCCAACGTTTCATGAAACTGGCGATTGAGTTCCTGACAGGTTTGCATGTCGCCCGCTGCCACGGCGCGATCGCCCTCTTCAAGAATTTCCTGCAAATGCCTGATGGACTTCTCGTCGCGCCGCATGGCAGCCAGCTTTGCATTCAGCCCTTCGAGGGTGGCGCGCACCTCGACCATGTCGTAGGCCAGGTCGTCGGAAAGCACCGACACCGTGGCACCGCGACGCGGCTCAATCGTGACCAGGCCTTCGGCCGCCAGGGCACGCAAGGCTTCGCGTACGGGAATGCGGGACACCGCCATTTCGGCGGAAAGCTTGCCCTCGACAAGGCGCGCACCGGGGCGGAACTCGCCGGACAGGATGCGTTCGCGCAGGCGATCGCGAATCACCGCGAACAAGGGCGAGTGCTGATTGCCGATCTTGTGATTGTCGGGATCCTGCGCGACGGCACTACCGGCAGGCGTAGAAGCAGTTTTCATATCCATCGGAAAAGCCGTAGCAAATCGTCCCATTATAGCGACGGGAGTGTATATAGTTGACTGTGCGAAGCGGCGGACGCTTACAGGT
>JAEZGR010000225.1 GCA_023437255.1 Pseudomonadota bacterium
CGAGCGTGGCCGACAAGGCGCGCGAACACAACGTGCCGGTGCTGGCCTTCGAAGGCGAAGACACCGGCGAATGGGTGCTGGTCGATCTGGGCGACATCGTGGTGCACTGCATGCAGCCCGCCATCCGCCAGTACTACAACCTGGAAGAGATCTGGGGTGGCAAGCCGGTGCGCGTGAAGCTGCTGCCGCAGTCCACGATACCCGTTGCCCCTGAGACCTACGCCTTCGACGACGAACACGAAGACGGCGAATGAAGCTGATCGTGGTGGCCGTGGGCGCGCGCATGCCCGGCTGGGTCGATGAGGCCTGGAAGGACTACGCCAAGCGCATGCCACCCGATTGCGCGCTGGAACTGCGCGAAATCAAACCCGAGCCCCGTACCTCGGGCAAGACCCCCGCTCAACTCATGGCTGCCGAGGCGCGGCGCATCGAGGCCGCATTGCCCGCGGGCTGCCACCGCGTGGCACTCGACGAACGCGGCAAAGATCTCACCACCACACAGCTCTCTTCCCGCCTGGAGCACTGGCGCACCCTGGGCAGCGATATCGCTTTCATCGTGGGCGGGCCCGACGGCCTGGACCCCGACCTCAAGCGGCAGTGCCCCGAGATGCTGCGGCTGTCGGCACTGACCCTGCCGCACCCCATGGTGCGCATTCTTCTGGCGGAACAGCTGTACAGAGCCTGGGCTATCATGACAGGCCACCCATATCATCGGGCCTGAACCACGTTGCTTAACAAGAAGGCGGAGACCCATGAAGAGACGGCGTACCAAGATTGTCGCAACCCTGGGGCCGGCTAGTTCCAGCCCTGAAAGTATCGAGCAATTGCTGCTGGCGGGCCTGGATGTCGCCCGGCTGAATTTTTCGCACGGCACGGCAGACGAACACCGCGAACGGGTGCGCATGCTGCGCGAGATTTCGGCGCGGCTGGGCCGGCACACCGCCATCATGGGCGACTTGCAGGGGCCCAAGATCCGCATCGCGCGGTTCCGGGACACCCAGGTGGTGCTCGAAAAAGGTCAACCCTTCACCCTGTCGAACGTGCATCCTTCCGACGAAGGCGACGAGCGCATCGTGGGCATCGACTACCCCAGCCTGGTGCAGGACTGCCTGCCCGGCGACGAGCTGCTGCTCGACGATGGCCGGGTCGTGCTGCACGTGGATTCCGTTGACGCGCATGCCGTGCACACCACGGTGGTGGTGGGCGGCCCGCTCTCGAACAACAAGGGCATCAACCGACGCGGCGGCGGCATCTCCGCCCCCAGCCTGACTGAAAAAGACCACGAAGACATCAAGCTTGCCGCCGAACTGGAGCTGGATTACGTGGCAGTCTCGTTCCCGCGCTACGGTCGCGATATCGAGATGGCCCGCGAACTGGTGCGGCGCGCCGGCAGCCCTGCCTGGATCATCGCCAAGATCGAACGCGCCGAAGCCGTGGTCGACGACGCCTCGCTCGACGCCCTGATTCAGGCCAGCGACGGCGTGATGGTGGCACGCGGCGACCTGGGTGTGGAAGTGGGTGACGCCCGGCTGGTCGGCATACAGAAACGCATCATCCAGCACGCCCGCCACCAGAACAAACTGGTGATCACGGCCACGCAAATGATGGAATCGATGATCGCGAGCCCCCTGCCCACCCGGGCCGAAGTTTCTGACGTGGCCAACGCCGTGCTCTATTACACAGACGCCGTGATGCTGTCGGGCGAAACCGCGTCCGGCCAGTACCCGGTCGAGGCCGTGGCCGCCATGGCCCGCATCGCCCAGGGTGCCGAGCAGGAGCCCATGACCACCATGTCGCACCACCGCGTGGGGTCGTCATTCAGCCGCTGCGACGAAACCATTGCGCTGGCTTCCATGTATGCCGCCAACCATTTCAACGGCGTGAAGGCGATCGTGAGCCTGACCGAATCCGGCAACACCCCGCTGATCATGTCGCGCATTCGTTCCGGCATTCCCATCTACTGCTTCACGCCCCACCCCACTACCCAGCGGCGCGTGGCCATGTTCCGGGGCGTTTACCCCGTGCCCTTCGACCCCAGCGCCTATTCGCCCACCGATGTGAGTGACGAGGCCATTGCCTTGTTGAAATCGAACGGCGTGGTGCACGTGGGCGACTGGGTGATTCTGACCAAGGGCGATTCTTACCACGACAGTACGGGCGGTACGAATACGATGAAGATCATTCGGGTGGAATGAAGCGGGTGACCCGGCCCTGAATTGCGCGGCGCCTCTATGAACATGCGCGAACGTGCACGCGTGAGCAATAAGTTGAATCGATGAACTTCCTGAAAATTTATCTGGCTTCCGCCAGCCCGCGGCGGCATGAAATTCTGACGCAATTGGGCGTACCCCACGACATCCTCAGGCTGCCGCCTGTGGCCGGCGAAGACGAACCGCGTCTTCCGGGTGAGTCGCCCGCCGATTACGTATTGCGAACGGCGCGCGACAAGGCGTTGCGAGCATTGGAGTATTTGGCCAGCCCCGAGGGTGCGGTCTTCGCACCCCGGCCGGTGCTCACGGCCGACACCACCGTGATCATGGATGACGACGTTCTTGGCAAGCCTGTGGATGTCGAAGATGCCCGTCGCATGTTGCGGCGGCTCTCCGGGCGCGAACACGAGGTGCGTACGGCGGTTGTGGTGGCGGTGCCCGGTCATTCGGGCTCGGCGCCAGAATGTGTGCTGGAAGATGTTTCGATCACCACCGTGCGGTTCGCAGAGCTGAGTGACGACGATATCGACGCCTACTGTGCATCGGGCGAACCCATGGACAAGGCCGGCGCCTACGGCATTCAGGGGCTGGCCGGCCTGTTCGTGGCGCATATTGCCGGCAGCTTCACGGGTGTGATGGGTTTACCTGTGTATGAAACCGGGCGTTTACTCCGGAAGTTGACGTCGGCTCATTAACGCAAGTAAGGCAGCGCAAGCATTCCCTTCACTGGGCGGCCATCTCCTCAGGCGCCTCACCTCCTTTTCGCTCACAGCGACTCAATATGCTGAATCATGCGCCGGCGGCCTGCTTCGTCGGGCAGCCTGCCCATGGCTGCGCCCATGTTGTCGACCACGTGGCGCACACGACTGGTCGCCGGCGTGGCCACCGTCACGGCCGGGTGTGACACCACGAACTTCAGAAAGAACTGCCCCCAGGTCGCGATATCGTATTCCGCCGCCCAGTCGGGCAGCGACTTGCCTTCCACCTTCTGCCACAGGCGGGTGCGCCCGAACGGCTGGTAGGCCAGCACACCGATTCCCTTCTCTTGCGCCAGCGGAAAGATGCGCTCTTCCATGAAGCGATGATCGATCGCGTAGTCCACCCCGATGAAATCCAGCGGCTCGGCGCGCATGATGGCTTCCAGCGCTTCGTACTGGCGCGGGAAGGTCGTGGTCACGCCGATATAACGCAACTTGCCTGCGTCACGGTACTCCTTCAGAAGACCCAGCTGTGTGGGGACATCGCCCAGGTTATGCACCTGAATCAGGTCCATCTTCGGCTTGCCCAGCAGCTCAATGGAGCGCTCGATCTGGGCACGCGCCGCAGCCGGATCGGCCTTGCCCCCGCCGAAGCCCGCCACGTTCACCTTGGTCGCCCAGAAAAGTTTCTGATTCAGGCCGGTATCGCGGGCAATGTTGCCCGCCGTTTCTTCCGCCGCGCCGTAGCTGGGCGCCGTGTCAAACACCGTACCGCCGTGCTGCACGAGCGCTTCAAGCACCTCGCGTACGGCGGCGGTATCGCCCTGCCCTGCCAGTCGTGAGAACGACGCCGAACTGCGCAAGCCCACCACCGGCAGCGCTTCATTCTTGCCCGGTATTTCGCGCATGATGACCTTCTGTTCGCCCTGACCTGCCCATAACAGTTCAGGCCGCAGGGCCAGCGCCACGCCCGCGGCGCTGCACAGCTTCATGTATTCACGTCGTGTGATCATTGCGTATCTCCGTAACGGATGATTGTCGCTTTGCTGCGGCACGCCCCAGCCACCAGCCCAGCGCGGCCCACGCCACAGCCAGCGGGATGGCAAAGCTCAGCAGGCCGGCCAGCCCCATGCCCAGTCGCGCGAGCGCCCCTTCCAGCTGCGCGCCCAGCACGTCGCCACCCCGGTAGCCGAAGGTGTCGATGAATGCCTTCGACTTGTACTTGTCTTCGCGGCTGACCACCGTGTACAGCGTTTCGCGCGCCGGGCGGGTGAGTGCGCGCTGGATCGCCCGAAATGCCGCCTCGAACAGAATGAGCGCCGCCAGCGTGCCGACCATGGCCAGGCCGATGAAACCCAGCGCCGCCGTGAGCGGCAGCAGCGCCAGCGTGAGCGAGACACCCAGATGCTGCATGACCCGGCCCGCAATGAACGCCTGCAGCACCAAGGTGAGCATCTGCGTGAAAAGATCGATGCGGGCGAACAGCGTCGTACGCATGTCGACGTCGTCGCCCAATGCCGCCACCATCTGCAGGCGGGTGAAATACAGCAGCGTGGCCATGATGGTCATGGCAATCACGTACCCGGCAATACCCAAAAGATACGACGATTGAAAGACCGCCTTCAAGCCCTGCCAGGCGCTCCCGCCGATGACCGTATGTTCGTCGGAGGGCGCCGGCCGCGGCGCCGCGGAATCGTGATGCTGCTTCGACACCGCCCAGGCGGCCCACAGCGCCACAATCAGAAAACCCGCCGAAACCAGCAACAAAGCCGGCGTACCCAATGGCTTGGCCAATACGGACGCCAACCATGGCCCGAATACCGCCCCCAGGGTGCCGCCAACCGCAATCAGCGCAAAGACCCGCTTGCCCGGTTCATGCGTGAAGCGGTCGGCCATCAGCGCCCAGAACAGCATGGTGGCGAACAGGTTGAACACGCTGAACCACACGTAAAAGACCTGCCCGCTCGCCGTGCCCACCGCCTGCGGCGCCAACACCAGCAAGCCCCAGAAGGCACAGAGGCTCAGCGCGAAGAACACATAGGTGGCGGCAATGAACTGAAAGCGCCGGAAGCGGCTCACCAGCCAGCCAAAAACCGGATTCACCGCCAGCGTGACGAGCGCGGTGCCCACAAACAGCCAGCGCACCGCGTCGATGCCGCGCTGCATGCCCAGCGCATCACGCGCCGGGCGCAACACCATCAGGGCAGTCAGTACACAGAAGAAGAACAGCGCGGCGAGCGCCACCGGCAGCACCTCTTCGCGGCGCACATTGAAAAGTCGGCGAAGGGACTGGTGCGGCGCTGATGTGCGCATGACGGACTCGCGGTGCTAAACCGTGTCGGGTGTCTCGAAGCGTTCCAGACGCCCGCTCTGCACGTCGATCTGCGCCCAGTCGTCGTCTGGAAAGCTGATGATCGCCAGGCCGGCAACCACGAATTCACGCTGCAAGCGGGCCACCGCGGCGAGGTCGCCACTGCCGATCAACCAGGCCGCCAGCCGCTCCATGCCGGGGTTGTGCCCCACCAGCATGATGCTGATGTGCTCTGCCGGCTGGGCCCGCAAGACCTCGAGCAGATCGCCCGCACTGGACTCATACACCCGCGGTTCATCCACCTTGGTGGCGGTGAACTCACCAGCCGAAGCAGCCTCTTGCCAGGTCTGCTGCGTACGCCGCGCCGACGAAACGATGGCCAGATCAGGCGCCAGGCCCTGTTTGCCTATATAGGCGCCCATCCGGCGTGCCTGTTCCAGGCCCTTTTCCGAGAGCGAGCGTTCATGGTCCACGATATCAAACGGGCGATCGGCGTGCGCATGGCGAAACAGCATCAGTCTGAGCATAGAGGTTCCTGTAAAGAGTCTGGCGACACACTGCCCTGCTGATTATCCCCATTTCCGGCGCCCGGCACACTTGCCGGTAACCCGCCCGACCAGGCCCTGGCTTTGGCCAGCACGAAGTCGATCAGTGTGCGCACCGCCAGCGTCTGATACCGATCGGGCATGCGCAACAGATACATGCGTGTGCCAAACACGCTGAGCCGCCATTCATCGAGCGCGGTGACCACCCTGCCCGCGGCGATGTCGTCGGCCACTACATAATCGGGCACCAGCCCGATGCCCAGCCCACCCAGCACCGCTTCGCGCAAGAACTGAAAGTTTTCGGAAGCCAGCGTCGGGTTAAGCTCCACCTCGCGCCGCAAGGCCCCTTGATACGCCGACAGCCGCAGCTGCCGCCCCACCACCGCCGAAGTAATGATGGGCGCGCGGGTGAGCGCTTCCAGATTCTGTGGGGGTGCATGTCGGCCGGCATAGTCGGCCGACACACACACCA
>JAEZGR010000260.1 GCA_023437255.1 Pseudomonadota bacterium
CTGCTGGGCTGCGCGCAGCGCACCCCAGGAGTTGAGCAGATCCCGCTCGAGCTGCGGCATGACGCCGTCGCGCAGCCGCTCGTACTCGGTGTCTTGCCCGGCCGCCAGGGCACGCAACATGGGCTGCACGCCGTTGTCGACCAGATCGTTGAAGTGCTGCGTGACGCGTGGCGCCAGCTCATTGCCCACCGCGGTGTTTACGGCGATTTCCTGGAAGGTCTTGAATGACCGCTGCGCGCTGTCGAGGTGAGCGCGGCCCTCGCTCAAGATGGCTTCGACCTCGTTGGCAGTGCCGAACACGCGCGCTGCCGCGGCCCGCGCCAGTGCCTGCTGAACATTGCGGTAGCCGTCGATCGACTGCGCCAGCGACGCCCCCGCCCGCTGGTTCTGCACGATGTATTCGAGGGAGCTGTTACCGGCACGCAGCGACAACACGCCCAACGCCGCGCCTGCAATCAGCATGATCAGGTAGAACACAAGCACGAGAACGATACTTGTGCGGATCTTCATGTTTGATGCAAGCGATCTTTTGAGCATGTGCCGGAACCCCTCTTAAACGATGGCGGCGGCCTCTACGAGGGCCATTTCTTCGCTGGTCATGAGCTTCTCGATATCGACCAGAATGAGCATGCGCTCACCCACCGTGCCGATACCGGTAAGGTATTCGGTCGCGAAAGCGGTGCCGAACTGCGGGGCAGCGCTGACCTGGCCAGGCTGCAGCATGAGCACGTCGGACACGCCGTCGACCACCACGCCCACCACCCGCGTCTTGAGGTTGAGAATCACCACCACGGTCTGGTGGTTGTATTCGACGTTGGGCAGGTTGAACTTGATGCGCATGTCGACGATCGGCACGATGACACCACGCAGGTTCGTGACACCCTTCACAAAGGAAGGCACGTTGGCGATGCGGGTCACCGTCTGGGCATCGTAGCCGCGGATCTCTTGAACCTTGAGAATATCGATGCCGTATTCCTGGTCGGCGAGCGTGAAGACCAGGTATTCCTGGCCGGTGGTTTCAGACGAGCTGAATTGCTGATCAACATGATTGGACATGATGGGGCTCCGGAATGCTGTAAGGGTCTATACGGTTGCCAGGCGCTGGTTCTGGGATGTCTGCATGAGCGCGAAGACGTCGACGATGAGCGCCACACTGCCGTCGCCAAGAATGGTGGCCGCCGACACGCCGGGAATCTTCTTGTAGTTTGCCTCGAGGTTCTTGACCACGACCTGATGCTGGCCGATGAGATGGTCGACCAGCAGTGCGAAACGCACATCCTGCACCTGCAGGATGACGGCGATCGCGCGCGTCATGTCGGTTTCGGCATTCTTGACGTCGAACACTTCGTGCAGCGCCACGACAGGCAGGTACTCACCGCGCACCTGCATCACGTATTCCGACTCGGAAATGGCCCGGATCTGTTCCGGTGTAGGCTGCATCGACTCGGTGACGTTGCTGAGCGGCAGAATAAAGGTCTCTTCGCCCACGCGCACCGACATGCCGTCAAGAATGGCCAGCGTCAGGGGCAGCACGATCCGGATGGTGGAGCCTTCGCCGGCCCTGGAGAATATCTGGATGTGGCCGCCCATGCCCTGAATATTGCGTCGCACGACGTCCATGCCCACGCCACGGCCCGAAATCTCGGTGACCTGCTCGGCGGTCGAGAAGCCGGGCGCAAAAATCAGGGGCCAGAGTTCTTCGTCGGGTGTGGATTCGTTGACCGGGAAGCCCTGCTGCATGGCCTTCTTCAGGATTTTTTCACGATTCAGGCCGCCGCCGTCGTCACGCACTTCGATCACGATCTGGCCCCCATGGTGCTGGGCGGTCATGGTGATGGTGCCTTCGGGGTTCTTGCCGGCCTCGATGCGCTTTTCGGGCATTTCGACGCCGTGGTCGATACTGTTGCGCACCAGGTGAGTCAGCGGGTCGATGATGCGCTCGATCAGGCTCTTGTCGAGCTCGGTGGCGGCACCCTGTGTGACCAGCTTGATGCGCTTGTTCATGCGTGCAGCGGCTTCACGCACCACACGGGGGAAGCGGCTGAACACGTAATCCATGGGGACCATGCGGATCGACATCACCGCTTCCTGCAGATCGCGCGCGTTGCGGTCGAGCTGCTCGATGCCATTGAGCAGGCGGTCGTGTTCCACCGGGTCGAGCGTGGAGGCGGTCTGCAGCAGCATGGCCTGGGTGATGACGAGCTCGCCCACCAGGTTGATGATCTGGTCGACCTTCTCGACGCCCACGCGAATGGTGCTGCTGCCTGCTGCCGCGGGCGGCGCGCCGGCGGCCGGCTTGGCGGCGGGTTTGTCGGCTTTGGCGGCCGCCGGTTTGGCTTCTTCGGCGGTTTTGGCGGGCTCGGCGGGCTGTGCCGCGGCGGTCTGGGGCTGAGCAGCCGGTGCCGCTTCAGGGGCCGGTGCCGGCGCGGACTGAGCGGTAGGCTGGGCTGCATCGGCAGGAGCCGCCGGCGCTGCGGCTTGCGCTGCACCCCCCTGCACTACCGATGCGGGCAGCGCTTCGTACGTGATGTGAACATTCATTTCGTCTGCGATGAAGCAGCACACCGCACGGATATCGTCTTCCGGCGTGGTGGTATTCAGCCAGAGGGTGAGCGTGCCACCACCGCTTTGCTGATGCAGGATCTCGCCCATGAGACCCATCTCGACGCCCAGGGCCTCGATATC
>JAEZGR010000264.1 GCA_023437255.1 Pseudomonadota bacterium
TGCCGGCACCGCCATCGGTAATCATTATGTAGCCAAGGCCCCGGCCGACGGCTACACCTTGTTGTTTGCGGCAGCCCCCTACTCCACGCTCGAAGCGCTCAATGGCAAGCTGAGCTACGACCCCAACAAGGACCTCCTGCCCGTGGCCAAGGTCGCCGCCGCGCCCCTGTTTCTGATCGTCAATGCCGACAGCCCCTACAAGACGGTCCAGGACCTCGTCCGGGCCGGCAGCGAAAAGCCTGAAGGCCTGACCATGGGGTCGCCCGGCCACGGCTCTTTGCCGCACCTTTCACAGGAGCTGTTTCTGCGCGATGCAGGGGTAAAGGGCGTGGTCGTTCAGTACAAGGGCGACGTCGCGGCCTACACCGATCTGATTGCAGGCCGGCTCGATGCCACGCTGACCGCCATCACCGCAGCGTTGCCGCATATTGAAGCCGGCAAGCTGCGCGTACTGGGCGTGGCGTCGGAGCAGCCCAGCGCAATCTACCCCGACGCCAAGCCACTGAAGGATCAGGGCCTGGCCAACGTGGTGGCTTCGGGCTGGTACGGATTCATGGTGCCGGCAGGCACCGACCAGGCGAGCATCGACCGGCTCGACAAGGAAATCAACGAGATTCTGCAGCAGCCCGAGGTCAAGCAGCGCATGCTGAGCATGGGTCTGGAGATCACAGCCGGTGATCAGAAGGAGTTCCAGCGCTTCATTCAGTCGGAAATGCAGAAATGGGCGGGCGTGATCAAGGACGCCGGCATCAAGGCCCAATAAGTTTCTTCGCCTGCGCCGCCGCGCCCCCATTTCGGGGCAGCGGCGCTATAGTGGCTCATGGCGTCCACCTTTTTGAAGGAGAAGAACATGAGCCAGTACAAAGTCGGATACTTCGTAGGCAGCCTGTCCAGTACCTCCATCAACCGCCTGCTGGCGAAAGCCCTGGTCGGCTTGGCGCCCGAGGGGCTCGAACTGGTGGAGATTCCCATCCGCGATCTTCCGCTGTACAGCCAGGACTACGACGATGATTTCCCGCCCGTTGCCCGCGCCTTCAAAGAAGCGATCGCCGAGGTCGATGCCATTCTGTTCGTCACCCCGGAATACAACCGCAGCATTCCAGGCGGTCTGAAGAACGCCATAGACTGGGCCACGCGCCCCTGGGGGCGCAACTCGTTCACCCGCAAACCGTCAGCCATTATCGGTACTTCACCGGGTGCAATCGGCACGGCACTGGCCCAGGCGCAGCTGCGCAACGTGCTGTGCTTCTGCAACTCGCCCTTGTTGAACACAGTCGAGGCCTATATTCAGTTTCGACCGGGTCTCATCAACGAAGCCGGCGAGGTGAGCGACGAAAAGACGCAGCAATTCCTGCGCAATTACATGAAGGAATTCCAGACCTTCATCACTCGGGTTTTGAGCGTGCTGCCACGCGAGCCCTGAAGGCAGCAAGCCCGCCCCTCAACGCGCTCCACCCTGCCAGTGATTGCGATTCACCTCGTCGTGCAATGCGCGTATGTCTTCAGGCCAGGTGCTTTTTATGTACGCCAGCACCGCAATGATGTCTTCATCGCTCAATATGCCCGCGTAGGCGGGCATGTCGCTTTCGTAGCCCTTTGGTGCAGTGCGCCCGGGTACCAGGCCATTGCGGGTCATGTCGAATAGCTGCGAATCGGGATGGTGCCAGGTGTGACCGCTGAGGTCATGCGGCGGCGCGGGCAGGCGGCCGTCGGCACGACGTTCACGCCAATTGGGTTGCCCTTCCAGATTTGCGCCGTGGCACGCCGCACAGTGGCTTTGGTACAGCGCCCGGCCCGCCTGCACACGCTGCGGGTCGGTGGTGTCGATGTAAAAGCCGGCAGGCATCCGGCTTGCTTTACGGAAATCGTTGGCGATGCCTATCGCCGCAATGACGAGCATGATGACAATACCTATGAATACGGGTCTCATCGGTCACCTGCAGTCATGCATTGATTGCGTGCACCACCGTGCAGCCGCCTGCGGGACACGGTGGTAATATCAGAACAACCTGTCTTAAAGAGGAGTACTCGCGTGAAAGGCTTTGTAGAGAACATTGAAAAACTCACCGTCGAGAACGACAACTTCCGCAAGGTGCTGTACACCGGCAAACACATGCAGCTGGTGCTCATGACCTTGCAAGCCGGCGAGGAAATCGGTGCCGAGGTTCATGAAGAACATGACCAGTTCTTTCGCATCGAAGAAGGCAAGGGGCGCGTCACGATCGACGACAACAGCTACGACGTTGAAGATGACGACGCCATTATCGTGCCGGCCGGTGCCCGCCACAATGTCATCAACACTGGCGACGAGCCGCTGCGCCTTTACACCCTGTACGGCCCGCCCGAGCATCGCGACGGCGTGATTCACCCGACAAAAGCCGACGAGTCCGAAGAGCATTTCGACGGCAAGACAACCGAATAAAGCGGCTGAACAGTGCCAGCTCAACCCCGATCTGCCACTGGCAATCGGGGTTTTTCATGCCCGTCGACAGGCGTGGCCAGCGGCATGCGTGGCCAGTTAGTCGCGTGAATAAGGTCTGCCCAGGAAATCCACCGTGATCAGGTTGCCGTCCATGGGGCCCATGCCGGGTGAATTGACCGGCATGCCCGGCGCCGCAACCCCCTTGACCGAGGGATCCAGCAGCATCTTGCGAACGGCATTGGCAGGAACGTGGCCCTCGATGATCTGGCCGGTGGCGTCGACACGGGCGGTGTGACATGAAGCCAGTTGCATGGGCACGCCATGCGCGATTTTCACACCGGCCATGTCGCCAGACTGGTGCACTTTCACTTCGAAGCCGTTCTGGCGCATGTGTTCGGCCCAACCGCCGCAACAACCGCAGTTGGGGTCCTGATGCATGGTGATCGCAGTGCCGGCCGCAGCCTGCCCCAAACCATACGCTGCAAGGGCCAGCGCCAGAAATATTTTCTTCATGTCTCTGCTCAGTTCATAAGTGGCCGCGCATGGCACGCGGCAATTTCATATCTGCTCGAAGCGGTCGTAATGTCGTTCGTCATGCACATCGCGCGTTTCAACGCTTTCGACGCGCGCCGGGCGCGGCCCCACATGCAGCCAGGACAGCATCTTGTCGATGACGTCGTGCGGCCCCTGCAGCAGCGCTTCCACCGACCCGTCTTCAAGGTTGCGTACCCAGCCGGTGACTCCCAGGCTGTGCGCCTGGCGTACCGTGGACATACGGAATCCGACTCCCTGAACCTTGCCCGTGATTCGGGCGACCAACGTTTCGACGGGAGCGGAAGGTGAAAGCTTCTTCATGTTGCATTCAAGGCGCGTGCGGCGCTAGGTATGGGCCCGCTCGGCGGCCGGTGCCTGACCGCGGCGATACAGATTCAAAGCGGTGTCGATGATACCCACATGGCTGAATGCTTGTGGAAAGTTGCCCAGCATGCGCCCCAACTGTGGATCGTACTGCTCCGATAGCAGCCCCACATCGTTGCATAACGACGTGAGCCGCTCGAACAGGGCCTGTGCTTCGGCATAACGCCCCTGCAGCACATACACGTCGGCCAACCAGAAGGAACAGGCCAAAAAGACGCCTTCGCCGGGCGGCAACCCATCGACACCGGACTCGGTTTCGTAGCGCAATAGTAACCCGCCACGCATGAGGCGCTGCTCGATGGCCGCCACTGTTCCCACGACACGCGGGTCATTGGGCGGCAGAAAGCCGGTGAGCACGATGTGCAGCAGACTTGCGTCGAGCGCCCGGCTGCCATAGTGCTGGACGAAGGTGTTGCGCTCGCTGTCGTAGCCTTTCTCGCAGATTTCGTTGCGGATCTGGTTGCCAATGCGACGGCAATTGTGCGCGAAGCGGCCTCCGTTGGACATGCTGGAGGCGACCGTCGCGATACGGTCGAACGCCACCCAGGCCATGACCTTGGAGTGCACGAAGTGCTGGGGTTCAGCGCGGATCTCCCAGATCCCTTCATCGGGGCGGCGCCATGCCTGCTCCAGAAAAGGAACGATGACCTGCGCGATGGCCTCGATACGCGGATGCGGCGGCAGGTGGCCGCGTATGGCCTGTGCCATCGCGTCGGCGACTTCGCCGTAGATGTCCAGCTGAGTCTGGGTGGCGGCCGCATTGCCGATCCGTGCCGGGCGCGAGTTTTCATAACCCGACAGCCAGGGAATCTCGAATTCCGGCAGGTGCCGTTCGCCGGCCAGACCATACATGATCTGCATCTGCGAGGGGCTGCCCGCCACGGAGCGCGTCAGCCAGTTGCGCCAGGCTTCGGCCTCGTCGAAATAGCCCAGGTTCATGAAGGCCAGCAGGGTCATGGTGGCGTCACGCAGCCAGCAGTAACGGTAGTCCCAGTTGCGCTCCCCTCCCAGCATCTCGGGCAGCGAGGTTGTGGGAGCAGCGACGATGCCGCCGGTGGGCTGATAGGTCAGCGCCTTCAATGTGATCAGCGAGCGCTTGACCAGGGCGCTCCACTGCCCCACGTCGGGACATCGGTCGGAGAACTCGCGCCAGAAGTAATTCGTGCTGGCCAGCGCCGCGCCGAAATCATAAGGTTCGCAGACGTGCTCATGCGACGGCTGATGCGAAAGCGTGAACACCTTGCGTTGGCCCGCGTGCACCGTGAAGTCGGCGTGGCTG
The DNA here is from genome assembly GCA_023437255.1 of Pseudomonadota bacterium. GTDB lineage: Bacteria > Pseudomonadota > Gammaproteobacteria > Burkholderiales > Burkholderiaceae_B > Yanghanlia. The sequence continues at coordinate 4,620 of JAEZGR010000264.1, forward strand.
TGCTGGTCGTGTGAAATCAGGGGGGTGGTACTGTGCAGAACCAGCATGTCGGGGCCTGCAACCGCTGTATAACAGCCCTCTCCGTGCTTTTCGAGCCAGGGCACCACCCGCCCGTAGCCGAACCGGATGATGAGTTCCATGTGGAAATCCACGCGACCTTCGACACCCACCACCATGCGCGCGACACTGGAGTGAGAGAGCGTGGTGGGCATGAAGTCGATCAGCTTGGCGACCCCCGTGTCGGTTTCGAAGATCGTTTCCAGAATCAGCGTGCCGTCTTCGTACGCGCGCGAAACACGGCGGATGTCTCCGGCGGGCCGGATGCTCCATCGACCATTCTCGGGCGTGCCCAACAAAGCCGCAAAGCAGGCAGACGAGTCAAAACGGGGAAAGCAGAGCCAGTCGATCGAACCTTCACGCGAAACCAGTGCTGCCGTGCGGCAGTTCCCAAGCATTGCATAGTCTTCTATTCTCGCTGCCACGGTTCCTGCCTCTTATTTGATTAAAATCATCGTGCCATCCGTGTATATTCCTAACATGGTGGGCGATTTTCTAAACTTTAGGGTCAACAATGCAAACAATTCTTCTTCCTGTCGACGGGTCCGAAAACTCGAGCCGCGCCGTTCATCGTGCGATCGAGCTCGTGAAGCAGTACGGAGACGCAAAGCTGCTGCTCATCACGGCCTATCCGCCCATCGTGTCCGGTAACGTCAAGCGCTTCTTCTCTGCCGACGAAATCCAGTCTTTCTACCAAGAGGAAGGCCGTGCAGCGCTCGCTCCGGCCAAGGCCATCCTCGATGCGGCTGGCGTCGAGTACGAAGAAGAAATTCTGGTCGGCCCGGTGGCGCAGTCGATTGCCGACTATGCCAAGAAGAAGCAGGTCGACACGATCATCATGGGTACGCGCGGTCTGGGCGCTGTCACCGGTATGGTGCTCGGCTCGGTCACCACCAAGGTGCTGAGCATGGTCGATATGCCGGTACTGCTGGTCAAGTAAGCTTTCCGTCTGCATTGGGGTCTTCGCAACAGGGGTTGTGCCAGGGGCCATGTGGCCCCAACAGCGTGTCCGCCTCTCGTGGGCCCCAGCTTCCTTTCTCGTAGGGAATGGACTTGTGGTGCTCCACCAGCACCTTGTCCAGCACAGACCATGCCGCCTCCACCGCGGCCTGCGTCGCAAACAGCGAGCGGTCACCGGCCAGGGCGTCGCCAAGCAAGCGCTCATAAGGCGAATCCGAATCGGCCTCCTCGTTCATCAACAACAGTTCGCGCTGGCTACCTACATATTGCTTGCCCGGCCGTTTCACGCGTGCGGCAAGCGCCAGTTCCGAACGGGGCGATAGTCTGAAACGCAGGTAGTTCGCCCGGCCGTCTGTCGGCGCAGAGTCCGCAAAGAGTTTCTGAGGAGGAGCCTTGAGCTGAACCAGCACCTCGGCGGCTGTATCGGCCATGCACTTGCCCGAGCGCAGGAACCACGGCACACCCTCCCATCGCCAGGAATCAATGAAGAGGCGCAGCGCGCAGAAGGTTTCCACATCGGAATCCGGCGCAACGTGAGCTTCTTTACGATAACCCTTGTATTGCCCCCGGACGAGATCCTCGGGTTCAAGCGGGCGCATCGCCCTGAACACCTTGGTCTTTTCGATCTGTACCGCCTCGTAGGCGCGATAGGCCGGGGGTTCCATGGCGAGCAGGCCCACAACCTGAAGCAGGTGGTTCTGAATGACGTCGCGCAGACAGCCGGCGCTTTCATAGAAAGCGCCGCGCGTTTCGACACCAAAGGATTCCGACAGCGTGATCTGGACACTGTCGATGTAGTTCCGATTCCAGATCGGCTCGAGAAACGCATTGGCGAAGCGGAAGTACAGGATGTTCATGATCGCTTCCTTGCCCAGGAAGTGATCGATGCGGTAAATGGCCTCTTCTGGGAAAACTGCGCAGGCAATGCGATTCAGGTGGTGTGCGGAAGCGAGGTCGCGCCCGAACGGTTTTTCGAGAATCACGCGGGCGCCTGTCGACAGGCCCGAGGCCGCCAGACCGGTGATTACCGTGGCAAACAGCGACGGTGGAATGGCCAGATAATGCACCGGCCTTTGCGCCTTGCCCAGGGCCTCCTTCAGACGACCGAAAACGGCTGGGTCGTTGTAGTCGCCGCTGACATAGGTCACGGCGTCGATCAGGGTGCGCAGCGCGTCCGCATCCTCGACTTTGCCGGCGTCCTTGATGCTTTTGCGAATGCGGGCCCGCAGCTGTGCCGGGGTGAGTTCGGATGACGCCACACCCACTACCGGCGTACTGAGCACGCCGCGCTGCGCCATGCCGTACAGGGCGGGGAAGATTTTCTTGTGAGCGAGGTCGCCGGTCATGCCGAACAATACGAGCGCGTCGGCGGGGCCGTTGTGGTCGGTGGCGAAACCGTTAGGGCTGTTTGCAGAACTCATGAGGCGTCTTCACGCGTGTAAGGTTCCTGGTTGGCCTGGGCCTCCAGGTGCCCGCCGAACTGTTCTCGCATCGCCGAGAGCGTCTTCATGGCAAAGTTCGCGGAGCCTCGCGAATCGAAGCGGTTGAAGATGGACGCCGCCAGCACGGGCGCGGGTACGCCCAGGTCGACGGCGGCTCCCATGGCCCACCGGCCTTCACCCGAATCCGAAACGGTTCCGGAATAACGCTGCAGTTGCGGATCGGATTGCAGGGCCTGGGCGGTCAGGTCGAGCAGCCATGAACCCACCACGCTGCCGCGGCGCCAGAGCTCGGCGATCTCGGGAAGGTCGAATTCATAGCGGTAATCGTGCGGTGCCTCCAGCGCAACGGAGTTGCTGGCTTGCGGCTGGCCGCCCTGCCCCGCCTGGTGCAACAGATTGAAGCCCTCGGCGTAGGCCGCCATGATCCCGTACTCAATGGCGTTGTGCACCATCTTCACGAAGTGGCCCGCGCCGGCCGGGCCGCAATGCAGATACCCGTGCTCGGCCGTACCACCGGACTTGCGCCCCGCGGTGGGTGGTGCGGCGCCCATACCGGGCGCCAGCGTCTGTAAAAGCGGCTCGATATGCCTGAAGCCGTTTTCGGTGCCCCCCACCATCAGGCAGTATCCGCGCTCCAGCCCTCGTATGCCGCCGCTGGTGCCCACGTCAAGATACTCAATGCCGCGTGGAGCGAGTGTGGCCGCCCGTCGGACGTCGTGCCTCCACAATGTATTGCCGCCGTCGATCAGCATATCACCGGGCTCCAGCAGCGCGACCAGATCGTCGATGACAGGATCGACCACGGGCGCCGGAACCATGATCCACACCACGCGGGGCGTCTCGAGGGCCGCGACAAGCGCTTCGAGCGACCGGCAGCCCCGGGCCCCATGCCGCTCGATATCGGCCACGGCGGCTGGATCGACGTCGTACACCACACACTGATGGCCACCCGCCATGAGCCTCTGCACCATGTTGCCGCCCATGCGGCCCAACCCGACCATTCCGACCTGCATCAGCGCACCTCGTCCGGCTGAACCTCGGCCTGCGAATCGTCGTTGCGCTTCGCGTCGCGGTGTTGCGGCAGCAGGCGATCAAGAAGGTCGACGGGTACGGGAAAGACCAGGGTCGAGGATTTGTCGCCGGCCACTTGCGTGAGCGTCTGCAGATAGCGCAGCTGCAGCGCGGCGGGATGTTCCGAAAGCACATTGGCCGCATCGGCCAGCGCCTGTGCGGCCTGCCGTTCGCCCTCGGCGTGGATCACCTTGGCGCGACGTTCGCGTTCCGCTTCGGCCTGGCGTGCGATCGCCCGCACCATGCTCTCGTTCAGATCGATGTGCTTGATCTCGACATTGGTGACCTTCACGCCCCAGCTGTCAGTCTGGGCGTCGAGTATCTTCTGTACGTCGAGGTTGAGTTTCTCGCGTTCCGAGAGCATCTCGTCGAGGTCGTGCTTGCCCAGCACCGCGCGCAGCGTTGTCTGAGCCAGTTGGCTGGTGGCCTCGAGGTAGTGTTCGACCTGAATGATGGCCTTTTCGGGCGCCACCACCCTGAAGTAGATGACGGCACTGACCTTGACCGACACGTTGTCACGGGAAATGACATCCTGACTTGGCACATCCATGGTGACCGTGCGCAGGTCGACGCGCACGGCCTGCTGCAGCACTGGAATCACGAAGATCAGGCCGGGCCCCTTCACACTGGTGAAGCGCCCCAACGTGAAGATCACGGCGCGCTGGTACTCGCGCATGATGCGCACGGCATTGGCAATGATGATGATCGCGATGATCACGAACACCGTCAGACCAATGTTGATGTCATAAAACATGCATGTCTCCTGTGAATACGGCGGCACGGAACCGAAACTGCATGGCGGGCGTCCGTACCTGCAGCCGTTGGGTCAGCAGCCGGCGCGCCTACGCCGATACCGGTGGCTGGTGATTGCCTTCAAACGAATGCACACGGTTCACGCGCAGCTGCAAGCCCTGGGTGCCTGTCACGCTCACCCGGTCACCCGGGCGCAGCGGCTCGCTGCAGACCACCCGCCAGTTTTCGCCGCGAATTTCGGCATATATCATGCCGTCCTCGATCCCCACCACGGTACCCTGAGCGCCGAGCATGGCTTCGTGGCCACTGACCGAACGACCGCGACGGCTGCGAACCGCGGCGGTACCCGCGCCGATGATGATGATGGCACTGGCCAGCCCGAGTGACACCAGGAAGGGGATCGAGAGTTCATAGGCTTCGGGAACTTCGGGGCCCGTCATGAACAGCCCACCCAGAACAAAGGCAAGCAGGCCGCCGATGCCCAGCGCGCCGAAAGAAGGCAGGAACACTTCGCCGATCATCATGAGCATGCCCACGGCCAGCAAGGCCACGCCCGCCCAATTGACCGGCAGCAGGTGCAGGCCGTACAGAGCGAGCAACAGGCAGATGAGACCGGCCACGCCCGGCAGCGCTGCGCCGGGGCTCATCATTTCGAAGAACAGCCCGTAGACACCCAGCATCATGAGGATGACGGCCAGCTGCGGATTGGCCAGGAAGGAAAGCACTTTGTTGCGCCAGTCGGGCGAGATGCGCTCGATCTGCGCGTTGCCCAGCGCGAGCGTGACATGGTTGCCGTCTTGCAAGGTGATCTCACGCCCTTCGAGCTGGTCAAGCAAAGAGCGCAACGACGGAGCCAGATATTCGACGACCCCCGCCTTGTGCGCTTCTGAGGCCGAGATGGAGCGCGCCTCGCGAACTGCTGCTTCGGCAAAATCGGGGTCGCGACCCCGTAGTTCTGCCAGACTGCGCAAATAGGCGGCCGCATCGTTTGCCGCCTTGGCAGCCAGCGTCTCCTGCGAGGACCGCGGCTTCGCCGAATCGGAATCTTTCTCGGCCGTTCTGGCCGGGTCACGCTCCGAGCCGCCGGGCATGCCCGTGCCGATGGCGACCGGCGACGCCGCACCGAGATTGCTCGCAGGCGTCATGGCGGCGATATGGCTGGCATAAAGAATGAAGGTACCGGCACTGGCTGCACGTGCACCGCCCGGGGCAACGTACACGGCAATGGGAACGGTGGCTGACAGCATGCGCCGAATGATGTCGCGCATGGACGCATCGAGGCCCCCGGGGGTGTCGAGCTCGATGACCAGCAGTTGCGCACGCCGGGACTCAGCCTGTTCGATGCCTCGCGTGATGAAATCGGCGCTGGCCGGACTGATGGCGCCCTGCACTTCGAGCACCATGACCGTTGCCACCTGGCCCGTCTGTGCGAAGGCCTTGCTGCCACCCTGCCCCGCACCTGTGATCAGGCCCAGCACGCCCATAAGCAATGCCAAACCATAGAGCCAGAATCTGATCGACCTGTTCATGCCAGCCTCCTTGGCGTGCAGCCCATGCCCGATACATGCACCCCAGTATAGACGTTTGCGATGTCGTCACCAGCGTTCGTCAGACCTTGCCCAGTTCCGCAGCCAGAATCAACGTGCGGTTTTGGTCAGGGTCGCGCGCGCCGTAAAGCAGCGTGATCGGGCGACGGCCTGATTCAGCTGCTGCGGGTCATCTCGCGCGGCACGATCCATTGATCGTATTGCTCGGCACTGACATAGCCCAGCTGAAGCGCTGCCGCGCGCAACGTGATGCCTTCCTTCTGGGCTTTCTTGGCAATGGCGGCCGCCTTGTCATAGCCAATGTGGCGATTCAGCGCCGTGACCAGCATGAGATTCTTCTCGAGATTCTCTTCGATACGCGGCAGGTTGGGCTCGATGCCGACGGCACAATGATCGTTGAAGGCCAGGCAGGCATCGCCCAGCAATTCCACGCTCTCGAGCACGTTGTGCACCATGACCGGCTTGTACACATTGAGCTGGAAATTGCCCTGGCTGCCGGCAAAGGCCACGGCGGCGTCATTGCCAAACACCTGCACGCACACCATGGTCAGTGCTTCACACTGCGTGGGATTGACCTTGCCGGGCATGATGGAAGACCCTGGCTCGTTGTCGGGAATCACGAGCTCGCCGATGCCGCAGCGCGGGCCACTTGCCAGCCAGCGAACGTCGTTGGCCATCTTCATGAGCCCGCCCGCCAGCGTGCGCAGTGCCGCCGAGAGATTGACGAGCGCATCGTGCGCCGACAGCGCAAAGAACTTATTGTCGGCACTACGAAACGGCAGCCCCGTGATGGCGGCAATATGGTGTGCGGCCCGCGCGCCGAACTCAGGGTGGGCATTCAGGCCGGTGCCCACGGCCGTACCGCCGATCGCGAGGTCATAGACACCGGGCAGTGCCTGTTCAATTGCGTTCAGGCCGAAATCGATCTGAGCCACCCAAGAACCGATTTCCTGCCCCAACGTGACCGGTGTCGCGTCCTGCAAATGTGTGCGACCGGTCTTGACCACGTCGCCGTATTGCTCGGCCTTCGCAGCCAGGGTGTTGCGCAGACGGTGCACGGCCGGCAGCAGATGACGATGCAGTTCGCGACCCGTGGCGATATGCATGGCGGTCGGAAAGGTGTCGTTCGAGGACTGGCCGCGATTGACGTGATCATTGGGGTGTACCGGCGATTTGCTGCCGCGCTCGCCCCCCGCCAACTCGATGGCACGGTTCGAGATCACCTCGTTGACGTTCATGTTCGACTGCGTGCCCGATCCGGTCTGGAAGACCACGAGAGGGAATTCGTCGTTGAGCTTGCCGGCGATCACTTCGTCGGCCGCGCGCACGATGAGGTCGGCCACTTCGGGTGGCAGCTGATCCAGTTCACGGTTGGCCAGAGCGGCCGCCTTCTTCAGGATGCCAAGGGAAGTGATGATGGGCGCCTGCCACCGGAAGCGCTGCACCCCGATCGGGAAATTCTGTATGGAGCGCTGGGTTTGGGCGCCCCAATACCGATGTGCCGGAACGGCGACTTCGCCCATGGAGTCGGTTTCGATGCGGGTTTCAGCCATGACAGCTCCTTGCGATCAGCCGGCTACGGTCTGGGCGGCCGGATGAAATTTCTGTGCCCACGCCTGCGTGGCATCGAGCATGCGATTGGCAAAGCCCCATTCGTTGTCGAACCACAGGAACAGATTGGCGAATCCGCCGCCGTTCGTGCGGGTCTGACTGCCGTCGATGATGACCGAGTTGGCGTTATGGTTGAAGTCAACGGACGCGTGGGGGTGATTCGAGTAACCGATCAGGCCTGGAGACCGCAGGCTCAGTTCCCGGAGCGTGGCGTTCAATTCGGCCACGGAAACGTCGCGACCCAGTTGCAGCATGAGGTCGATGGCGGACACGTTCAGAATGGGGACGCGTATGGCCTTGGCCTGCACCTTGCCGCTGAGCTGGGGCAAGAGACGCTCCACCCCTTGTGCGAGACCCGTCGCCACCGGAACGATCGACTGCATGGCGGAGCGGGTGCGGCGCAGATCCTTGTGATGGTAGCCATCGATAAGCGGCTGATCGTTCATGACGGAATGCAGCGTGGTCAGGAACGCGTGCCTCACTTCATACTCATTATCGAGCGCGGCCAAAACCGGAACACTGGCATTTGTCGTACACGAGGCGTTCGACACGATGGTGGCATCGGCGGGAACGTCTGACTGGTTGACGCCATACACGATCGTGTAATCCACGTCGTCGGCACTTTCGCCCGGGTGCGAGACCAGGACGCGCGGGCAACCCGCATCGATGAAGCGCTGGAAATCACTGCGCGTGCCATAGCGGCCGGAACACTCCAACACAAGGTCGACCCCGAGCCCCGACCAGTCAACCTCTTCGGGGGTGGTGGCATGACTCACGGCAATGTGCTGCCC
>JAEZGR010000286.1 GCA_023437255.1 Pseudomonadota bacterium
GTTGCAGGTCGGCTTCGGAAATGCGCCCCACGTAGCCCAGCACGTGTGCGGCGGTCTCGCCATGCGGGTACTCGCGCACCCAACGTGCGCTCAGGGTGACGCCCGGAAAGCGCCAGGCGTGGGCCGCGAACCAGGACGCCTCATCCTCGGTGAGATTGTTGCGCAGCAAAATGGAGCTGTAACGCCCGCTTTGATTCACGTTTTGCAGAAAGCGGCGCCGATCGCGCGGGTTGAGCTCGATCAACGAGGCAATGCCGTCGAGCATCGCCTCGATGCCGCCCTCCACACGGGCGGGCACGACAGAAAGGGTGTAGTCACGGTGATTGCTGGCCAGAACGATACCGTTTCGGTCGACGATCTCGCCGCGACGCGGCGGAATCGGCACAACGGTGATTCGATTCTGATCGGCGCGCGCCGACAGACCGTCGTACCGCACCACCTGCAGGTGCCACAACCTTGCCCCCAGCAGGCAGAAGCACAGCAGTGCGAACAGACCCGCCACCCATACGCGCACCGTCATGCGCTTGCGCTGCAGCTGCGAGGTCTTCTTGAATTCGAACATGATGGCCGCCCGCGCTCAGACAGCGCCGCCGTCGCCTTCCTCGTGGCGACGCTGCGGCATCTGCAGCAGCACATCGGCCAATGGCCACAGCAGGGCCATGAGGATGGCGGACCACAGCCAGCTCCAGCCCAGCCAATCACCCGCGAGCCAGCCTTCGATCAGCCTGCTCGCCGATTTGGCGATGACGAAGACCGGCAGCATGTGTATGCACTGGACCACGGAATTGAAGCGCTGCAGGCGCCTGGAAAGCACGAGCGTGCCATAGGCCGCCAAGGTATAGGTGAGCGCCTGGACGCCGAGCAGGCCTCCGTCGTGCACGTCCATGAGCAGGCCGAAACAGAACGCAGCCCCCATGCCGATGCGGCGCGGCTCGTTCAGGCACCAGTAGGTGATCACCAGCAGCAGCAGGTCGGGCGCAGGTTGCCACATGCGCCAGGGCAACAGGGAGAACAGCCACACCAGTACAACGGTCAGCCAGATGAATGCGGGGCTGGCCGCCAGGCGAAACGGCGACTTGTCGATCGGCTCGAGAGACGACAGCCCGCCGGGCTTGCTGGAAACTTCAACACGGACGGAGCGCGGCGCCACTACTTGGCCTCCGCGGCGACTTCGCCGTTGCTGAGCGTTTCCTGATAGCGGCGCGCCACATCGACGTCGACCTGCAATACGAGGAAGTGGCGATGGCGTTCAGGGTGCGCAAGCGGCGTGGCAAGCGCCATGGCAAAGCCGGTGGCGGAGTCACGCTGAACGCGTTCGACCTTGGCCACGGACAGGCCGGCCGGGAAGAGACCGCCGATACCGCTGGTAACGAGTTCGTCGCCCGGTTTGATGTCAGCACCCGCCGTCAAATAGCGCACTTCCAGCATTCCGTCGGGGCCACCACCGAACGCGATGAACCGCAGACCGTTGCGCAGAATCTGCACCGGCACCGAGAGCTTGTCATCGGTGATGAGCGCGGCCTCGGCCGTGAACGGCGTGACGCGTACGATCTGACCGACCACCCCGCCTTCATCGATCACGGGCATGCCCGGGCGGATGCCGCTGGAGCTGCCCTTGTTGAAAACGAGATGATGATTGAACGCACTGGTGGGCTCGAAGAGCACTTCGACGGCCACCGACGGCTGCGTGACCGTGTCGGGAACATTCAGCAGCCGACGCAGTTGCTCGTTCTCGGCCGCAAGCTGCGCGGCATGCGTGGCCATCTGCGCCAGTTCGATGCGCTGCCGCTGAATGGCTTCTTTTTCGTAATGCGTTTCGTTGGCGGCGTCGATCCAGCCCTTCACACGTTCGACGCCGTCGCGCGGGGCGAGCATGATGCGCTGAAACGGATACAGCAACACGGATATGCCCTGGCGCACCGGTTCGAGCGTCGACCAGCGCGCATCAACGATCAACAGGGCGAGCGCAAGAAACGCCAGCACGAACAGCCGCAACTCGAGCGTAGGACCGTGCCTGAACAACTTCAGAGAGCCGTTTTCCTGCATGAGTCTGTGACGTTGCACTGCGCACGAAGCGCAGCGCAACGCGCATTACCGGTATCAATCGTAAATGAAGACGCTGCCGAGCTTTTCGAGGTGTTCAAGTGCCTCGCCGCAACCGCGTACAACGCAGGTGAGCGGATCTTCGGCCACCACGACGGGCAGACCCGTTTCTTCTTGGAGCAGGCGGTCGAGGTCGCGCAACAGCGCGCCGCCACCAGTCAGGGCAATGCCCTTGTCGGTAATGTCGGCACCCAGCTCGGGCGGTGTCTGCTCGAGCCCGGTCTTGACGGCGGAAACGATCTGGTTGAGTGGATCGGTGAGCGATTCGAGGATCTCATTGGAAGAGACCGTGAAGCTGCGGGGCACGCCCTCCGACAGATTGCGGCCCTTGACCTCGAGTTCCTTGATTTCGGAACCGGGGAAGGCTGAGCCGATTTCCTTCTTGATCAGTTCGGCCGTGGGTTCGCCGATCAGCATGCCGTAGTTGCGACGGATGTA
>JAEZGR010000338.1 GCA_023437255.1 Pseudomonadota bacterium
ATCGACCCCTCGCTGCTCGAAGAGGACAAGGACATGCTTGAAGACCTCGTCGCAGCCGCTTTCAATGACGCCCTGCGCAAGGCAGAAGCCACCAGCCAGGAAAAAATGTCCTCGGTCACTGCAGGTCTGCCCCTTCCTCCCGGCATGAAATTGCCGTTCTGATGCACCAGCGTATTTCCGAGCCCGAACCGCTGCGCGCGCTGATCGAGGCGCTGCGCTGCCTGCCAGGGGTGGGCGAGCGGTCGTCGCGACGCATGGCTTATCATCTCTTGCAGCACGATCCGCAGGGCGCTGCTCGCCTGGGCGAGGCACTGTGTCGCGCGGTTGAAGGTGTGGGCCACTGCCGCCTGTGCAATGGGTTCTCTGAAGACGAAATCTGTGCGATGTGCGCGAGCGACAGGCGCGACGCATCGCTGCTGTGTGTCGTGGAAACCCCGGCCGATCAGAACATGATCGAAGCCAGCCATGGGTATACCGGGCTCTACTATGTATTGATGGGTCGGCTCGCGCCCCTCGAAGGCGTGGGTCCCGACCAGTTGCAATTCGACCGCCTGTTGAATCGTGCTTGCGAACCGGCGGTTCAAGAGGTGATACTGGCAACGAATTTCACGCCCGAGGGTGAAACGACCGCGCACTATCTGTCTGAACTGCTGCGCGCGCGGGGTCGCAAGGTCACGCGTCTGGCCCGAGGCGTTCCGGCAGGCAGCGAGCTCGAATACGTGGACGCCGGCACCATTGCATGGGCGCTCATGGAACGCCGTGGCGCCTGACGGCGCCGAGTTACACCCGCAACAAACCGGACAACAAATGTTTCGTACCGGCGGAACGTAGCAAATTTTTAATCAGGAGACCGCATATGTCTATCAGTCGTCGTGATCTGCTCAAGCTGGCGGGCGTAGCAGGCGCTGCAAGCGCCTTGCCCGGCATCGCCCGCGCTCAAAATCTCGAGAAAAAGGACATTGGCATCGCCGTGGGTGGCCAGGCACTCATTTACTACCTGCCCCTGTCGATTGCCGACGTCAATGGTTACTTCCGCGATGAAGGCCTGAACGTGAAGATCATGGACTTCGCGGGCGGCTCGCGTGCATTGCAGGCCGTGGTCGGTGGTAGCGCCGATGTGGTTTCGGGGGCGTTCGAGCACACTATTTCCCTGCAGTCCAAGGGCCAGGAATACGCCTCGTTCGTTCAGCAGGGCCAGGCCCCCATGATCGTGCTGGCCGTTTCCAAAAAGACGCTTCCCGACTACAAGAGCCCCGAAGACCTCAAGGGCAAGAAGATCGGTGTCACGGCTCCCGGTTCTTCGACCAACATGGCGATCAGCTTCTACCTGTCGAAGTACGGGGTGAAGCCCAGCGATGTGTCGTTCATTGGCGTGGGCGGCGGCGCAGGCGCAATCACCGCCTTGCGTACTGGCCAGATCGACGCCATCGCCAATCTGGATCCGGTCATTGGCACGCTGCTGAAGGATGACCTCATCACGATCATCGCCGACACGCGCACCATCAAAGACACCAAGGAAATCTTCGGTGGCAACATGCCTTCCGGCTGCCTCTATACCCGTCGCGACTTCATCGCCCAGAACCCGAACACCGTTCAGGCACTGGCCAACGCCATGGTGCGCGCCGACAAGTGGATCCAGAAGTCATCGCCCGACGAGATCGCCAAGGCTGTTCCGGAAAACTATCTGCTGGGCGATGTCGAGCTGTACAAGGCCTGCCTCGAAGGCAACAAGCCCGGTCTCTCCCCCGACGGCACGATGCCCGAAGACGGTCCCCAGACCGCGCTGAAAGCGCTGGCCGCCTATATCCCCGATTTCCCCGCCGACAAGATCGATCTGTCCAAGGTCTGGACGGGCGAGTTCGTCGCGAAAGCCAATCAAAAGTACCCGAATGTCTGAAGCTGCAGTTCTGCTCGAAAATATCACCTGTTCCTTTGCTTCGCGCGATGGCCAGGGCAGTTACACCGCCGTCAAGGACGCGAACCTGGCCGTTGCGCCGGGCGAGTTCGTGTCGGTGGTGGGCCCTACCGGCTGTGGCAAGTCCACGCTGCTCAATGTGGCAGCGGGGCTGCTGCAGCCCTCCTCGGGCAATGTGCGGGTGTTCGGCCAGCCTCTGACTGGCATCAACAGCCGGGCGGGCTACATGTTCCAGGGCGAAGCGCTCATGCCCTGGCGCAATGCGCTCGATAACGTGACGGCGGGCCTCGAGTTCGCCGGCGTACCCCAGTCCGAGGCGCGCTCGCGCGGCCTCGACTGGATGCGCCGCGTGGGCCTCGGTGGCTTCGAGAACCGCTATCCGCACCAGATGTCCGGGGGCATGCGCAAGCGCACCATGCTCGCGCAGACGCTCATTCGCGATCCCGACATCATCCTCATGGACGAGCCATTCTCGGCGCTCGACATTCAGACTCGCCAGCTCATGGAAAACGAAGTGCTGGAGATCTGGATGAGTCAGCGCAAGGCGGTGCTGTTCATCACCCACGACCTCGACGAAGCCATTGCGATGAGCGACCGTGTGGTGGTGCTGTCGGCCGGCCCTGCCACGCGTCCGATCGGTGAATTCACCATCGACATTCCCCGACCCCGCGATGTGGCCGAGGTGCGCAATCAGCCCCGATTCGTTGAGCTTCACCAGGCAATCTGGGACGTCCTGCGTGAAGAGGTTTTGAAGGGCTACGCCCAACAGAAGCAGGCCTGAGATGTCAAAAAAATCCAATCTTTTAATGCTGCGATTCTGGCAGGTGCTGCTCCTGGTGATCGTGCTGGTGGTCTGGCACCTGGCCGCTCAAGACCGCAACGTCGCTTTCTTCTTCGGTCAGCCCGTTGAGGTGGCCAAGGTAATCTGGAAGTGGTTCATTACCGACGCCAACATCTACCACCATCTGGGCATCACGCTCAGCGAAACGCTCCTGGCCTTCGTGATCGGAACAGTCTTCGGGCTGTTGTGCGGTCTCTGGCTCGGTTTGTCGCCGGGCGCCAGCGCGCTGCTCGACCCGTACATCACAGCGGCCAACTCCATGCCGCGCGTGATTCTTGCCCCCATTTTCGGCATGTGGTTCGGGCTGGGTATCTGGTCCAAGGTGGCCCTGGCCGTCACGCTGGTGTTCTTCATCGTGTTCTTCAACGTCTATCAGGGCGTGAAGGAAGTCTCCAGCACGCTGCTCGACAATGCCCGCATGCTGGGTGCAAATCGCAAGCAGTTGCTGCGTCACGTGTATATCCCCTCGGCAACGAGCTGGGTGTTCTCGAGCCTGCACACCTCCGTGGGTCTGGCGTTCGTGGGCGCCGTGGTCGGTGAATACTTGGGCTCGGCCAGCGGGGTTGGCTATCTGATCCTGCAGGCCGAAGGCACGCTCGATGTGAACACGGTGTTTGCGGGTATCGTGGTGCTTACGCTCTTTGCGCTGGTGCTTGACTGGCTGGTCTCGGTGGTCGAAGACCGCATGCTGGCCTGGCAGCCCAAGGCGGGAGTCACCGAAAAGTTGTAGCCGAACCTGCCACATTGAAAGGCCCGGGCCGCATGAGCGAACCGGGCCTTTCTTGCATTTGTCGGCCAGTCTGACGGCAATTGCCTCTGCCGACGCCGCAATCGCGCGCTGGATGGGCGGCCTTCGGGCGGCCGGTAGCTCAGGCGAGCAGGGCGTCGAGTTTGACCGAATCTGCGCAGAAGTTGCGGATACCCTCGGCGAGCTTTTCGGTGGCCATGGCATCGTCGTTCAGGCCGCTGCGGAACGCCACTTCGTCGCTGGCTTCGCGCGCCGGCGGATTGCGCTTGGCGCTTTCCGGTTCGAGCCGGCGCTCGAGCGGGTCGGTGCAGTTGCTCAGTTCATCGAGCAGTTCGGGGCTGATGGTGAGCAGGTCGCAACCTGCCAGGGCGCGGATCTGGCCCACGTTACGGAAGCTGGCACCCATGATCTCGGTGGGAATGTCGTAGGCCTTGTAGTACTCATAGATGCGCTGCACCGATTTCACGCCCGGGTCGTTCGCGCCCGAGCTGGCCGCTTCATCCCATTGTTGGCCCGCCGCTTTCTTGTACCAGTCGTAGATCCGCCCCACAAAAGGTGAAATAAGCTGTACATTGGCTTGAGCGCATGCCACCGCTTGTGGCAGCGAGAACAGCAGGGTCATGTTGCAGTGTATGCCTTCCGACTGCAGCTGCCGGGCGGCCTGTATGCCTTCCCAGGTCGAGGCCAGCTTGATCAGTACGCGTTCTCGCGAAATGCCCGCCTGTTCGTACAGGGCGATCAGATCCTGGGCGCGGTCGATGCTGCCGTTCACATCGAACGAAAGGCGCGCATCCACTTCGGTGGAGACCCGGCCGGGAATGATGTCGAGAATTTCGCGGCCAAACGCCACCAGCAAGCGGTTCGTCTTTTCGACCACATCGGCATTGTGATGATCTGTAAGGATTCGATCCAGGATGTAACGGTACTCCTCTTTCTGGACTGCCTTCAGAATCAGGGTAGGGTTGGTAGTGGCATCGGTGGGGCGGTATTTTCTGATCGCCTCAATGTCGCCGGTGTCTGCCACTACAGTGGTATAGCGGCGCAGCGCCTCGAGTTGGTTTTCCATGTTGCGGGTGTCTCCGGGTTCTTCGAATCGAACGGGTAATGGCTTTAGTCTACCGTACCGGAATCCGCGTGCAGGCAACTTGAACGATGCGCCCGGGCGGCCCCGCCGTAGGGGGCATGCCACTGCAGTTATAATAGGAAAGTTTGATTACTGACATTACAACCGGGGTTTATCTTGCTGCCGTCACTACTTCCCGAGGGCTGTGAATCCACACCTTCAGCGATCCTTGCCTTGGCGGACGGTACCATCTTCAAGGGTGTCTCCATCGGCGCCGATGGTTATTGCGTCGCCGAGATCGTCTTCAATACCGCCATGACGGGTTATCAGGAAATCCTGACC
>JAEZGR010000066.1 GCA_023437255.1 Pseudomonadota bacterium
CTTTGCGGGTGACCACGGTGAAGGGCTCGGGATGCAGCGAGAACACCGAACGCAGTTTGTCGAACTTGCCGGCGTCCTTGAACTGGCCTTCGCCGTTATAGGCGTTGAAGCCCACGTCGGACTGCACCACGCCGAGGTCGAGCTCGCCGGCCTTGATGGTGTTCACATTGAAGACGGAGCCGCCGGTGGACTCCACGGAGCAACGAATGCCGTGGTCGGCACGGTCTTTGTTGACCAGGCGGCAGATCGCGCCGCCGGCAGCGTAGTACACCCCGGTCACACCACCGGTACCGATGCTGACAAACTTCTGCTGTGCTGCGGCGGGCAGCGGCGACAGCAGGGCGGCGAACATGGCGGCCGCACCCGCGCTCATGGCCAGCTGCTTGCCGAACTTGATCTTCAACGTTTTCTTCATAGGAACTCCTTGGGTCGTGACCCGTGTCTGTTTTGCGGTGGATAACCGTTGCAATGGGCAGTCGCTCACTGTAATGAACCTCAGTATCCTACAGCCTCGAAAGCCCTTGCAGAGCCCGTTTTTTCTTGGGGTTTGCCCGTAGATCCGTTGAAATTCGCACCGAAACATGCAGGTTCGGCAACTGCGACGTGGTAACTGGAATTCGATCTCCTCTTCATCATCCGCCATCACCCTCCCTGAAACAGTGTTGCAGGTCCGGCCCTACTTTCGGCTTCTGTATCACCGCCTCCGCCTCGCACGCCTACGTGTTCAAAGCGCCGTGTCGAGCAACATCATCAGCACGAAGCCGATCATCAGCCCGCCGGTGGCCCACGACTCGTGCCCCTGCCGGTGTGATTCCGGAATGATCTCGTGACTGATGACGAACAGCATGGCGCCCGCCGCAGCAGCGAGCCCCCAGGGCAGGAGCACCGCAGAAAGGCTCACCACCAGCACGCCGAACATGGCCATGAGCGGTTCGATCAGCCCGGTGAAACCCGCCACGCCCACCGCCACTCCGCGCCCGTAGCCCACACCGCGCATGGCCAGCGCGACGACCAGGCCTTCGGGAATATCCTGTATGGAAATGCCCAATGCCAGCGCACTGGCCGCCTGCGCGGTCGCCCCCGCAAAGGCGACGCCGATCGCGAGACCTTCCGGCACGTTATGCAATGCAATTGCGATCACGAAAAGCCAGACTCGCTTGAGCTGACGCGAGCGGCTTCCTTCCACACCTTTGATGAAATGCTCATGTGGCAGGGCGCGGTCGACCAGCAGGAGTGCAAACGCGCCGACCATGATGCCCACCGCCACGATGCCGCTCGCCTGCCACTGCCCGATGCCCATGGTCGCACCGGCCTCAAGCGCAGGAATGATCAAAGAGAAAGCGCAGGCCGCCAGCATGACGCCGGCGCCGAAGCCGAGCATGGCGTCGTGCAGACGCTGCGAGGGCTGCCAGGCCAGCACGACCGGCAACGTACCCAGCGTTGTGGCCAGCGCGGCGGCGCACCCTCCGAGCAACGCGCCGGTGAGCTGGGGCATGTCGCCATGCACGGCGGCGAAGGTGCCCATGCCCAGCAGAACAAGCACGGCAATGCCGATAGCCCCCACCAGCCAGCGCGAAAACTGCGGCTGGGAAAGCGGTGAAGTCGATTCGCTGCTCAGGCTGCCTGACACGATGAGCTCCCGGGGAGATCAGCGACTCATTCTACGCCTCCGGTCATGAGGCCCAAACGCTCGTTATCGATATCGGCGGAGATTGGCTGAAGATCGGGCATGCGCCGGTTTGCGCGTGCCGAAAGCTCACGGAACCGCGACACCTTGCCATGCAGACCCTGCTGGCCCGCCATGGCGGTGACCGTACTGTTGTAGTGGCGGTTCACTGTCTCCAGCGTGTCGCCCAGCTTCTTGAGTCGCTCGGCCACCAGCGCCACCTGATTGTAGAGATCGCCTGCACGATCGGCCAAGGCCTGCGCCTGCTCGTTGCTGCGCGCGATCATCCATAGGTTGGAGACCGTCTTGAGCACCGGCATGAGCGTGCTGTGCGTGACCAGAATCACGTTCTTGCGACTACCGTACTCAAAAATGGCCGGATCATGCCGCAGTGCTTCGATATAGGCAGCCTCGATGGGCATGAACATCAGCACGAAACCCGGGCTGCCCAGGCCGCGCAGCGCGCTGTAATCCTTGCGCGACAGGTCGTCGATGTGGTTGCGCACCGCACGCACATGGGCATCGAGCGCGCCCGTGCGTGCCTCGTCATTCGTGGCGGACAATGCCCGTTCGTAATCCACCAGCGATACTTTGCTGTCGAGCACCAGATGCTTGTCGTCGGGCAGGCGAATCAGAAAGTCGGGCATGCGCAGAGCGCCGTCGGCGTCTTGCAGGCGCGCCTGGGCATCGTAATGGATGCCTCGCTCAAGGCCCGCCGCCTGCAGGCTGCGTTCTAGCTGGATTTCACCCCAGTTGCCCATCAGCTTCTTGTCGCCCTTGAGTGCCCGGGCCAGGGTGTCGGCTTCACGGCTCATCTGCAGCCCCACCTCGGACAGGCGACGGATCTCCGTTGAGAGCGATACGTTGCCACGCAGGGCCTCATCGTGGACCTGGTTCACACGCTGCTGGAAGGCGTGCAGCTGCTCGCGCAAGGGCTGCAGTAGCGCCGACAAGGCCTCCTGACTGCTGGCACGCAGGTGGAGCTCTCTTTCCTGCAGCACGCGTGCGGCCAGATTCTGAAACTCCGCCTTGAGCCGCTCGCCAGAAAGGACCAGCTCTTCCTTCATGGCGGCGTGCGCCCTGTCACGCTCTTGTTGTGCCGCCTGTTCGCGCGCAAGGGCGAGCTCGGCATCGTGCAGTTCGACCTGCAGTTGCGCACAGTGGCGCCTGCTTCGCCACAGGGCAACGCCCAGCAACACCGAGACAACAGCCAGCACCACAAGCGCAGACATCCATACAAGCTGCAGATCCGCCGGGAGCCTCATATTCGCGTCCTACCTGATTCCAATTGTGCAGGCATGATACATTCCCCTCTATAAACGACACCTTTTGGCATGATTATGCGGCGCTTGGCGTCCGGTACTTTCGGGCTGCTTCTTCTACTGGTATCGTCAGTGGCTTTCGCCACGGCCGCCCAGTGGCCCCTGTCGGGTCGCGTCATCCAGGCGATCGTTCCCGCGCAGGCCGGTGCAGGCGCCGGCAATTCTGTTGCCCGCCTGGTGCTCGACGCGATGGCAACACGGCTGGGTACCCGCATCGTGCTGCAGCACTACACCAGCACCAATAGTTTCCCGGGCATGCCGCCGGTTCAGGAAGGTGGCCCCGAGGGCTATACCGTACTGTTTGCATCGGTCGACACCTTGGTGATCGAGCCAGGGCTGAGCCGGTCGTCCGCCGAACCCGATAACCTGGCGCCCATCGGTCTGGTGGCCGAGTCACCGCACATTCTCATCGTAAACAATCAGCTGCCGGTTCATTCCGTTCACGAGCTCACCGAATACATCAGCAAGTATCCAGGAATGGTGCATTTCGGGTCTTCGGGCAACGGCAGTTCCTTGCACCTGGCCGGCGAGGCGTATTTGAGCGCGACCGGCACGAACATGGTGCATGTGCCCTACAGCGCCGCCGAACCTGCCACCAACAATCTGGTGAGCGGCGACATCCAGGCCATGTTCCAGGTGACCTCGGGTGTTCTCAATTATGTGCGCAACGACAAAGTGCGGGCGCTGGCCGTCATGGCACCGGAACGCAGCCCCGCCTTGCCCGATGTTCCCAGCATTGCCGAGGCCGGCTACCCGGGCCTCACGGCCACACGCTGGTACGCCCTGCTGGCGCCCGCCGGCACCCCGCGCGAAATCATCGATCAGTACAACCAGGCCCTCAACGATGTGCTGAGTTCGCCCGAGCTGCGCGAGAAGCTGCTGGAGCTCGGCGTCTCTCCGCTGGGCGGCACTCCCGAAGCCCTTGACCAGTTTCTGGTGGACGAAACCCGTAAATGGGCGGCCACCATCGACGACGCCCATCTGCAGACCCGTTAGGCACGAGCAGCCTTAGACCCCCGATCGGATCAGGCCGCTGCACCACCCTGTGGCCCCGCACCCTCTTCCTCGGGACCCAGAAGCTGTACGTCGGCATGGTGTGATTCCTGCGGCTCGCCGAAGACCGGCACGCCGGTGTCGTCACCCGCAGTCAGATTGGGAATCTGGTTGAACGCATACTGATGGACTGCCGTGATCATGTGTTGCAATTCCGCCGACACCGGGCGATCGCCGTGTGTGACGGCCCCGAACAAATACGGCACGTAAGACTCGAGCCGCTTGTACACCACCCCGGCCGGCCGGATATGCTGCGCAAGGCAGGGATCGACCAGTGCGACGCCCAAGCCCGCGCGGACCATCATGATGGCGCTCATGGTCGAGCTCGTAATGATCTGGCGCTGGCCCTGGGTGCGTGAAGGATGCAGCAGAGCGGTGGAAAGGCGGTGCCGCATGCGTGACGCATTCGAAGGCGTGATCACCATGTCGGAAGCCAGCTGCAGGGGGCTCACGACCTCGGCGCCAGCGAGCGGGTGTGTTTCTGGCAGCGCCACCTGGCAGGCGGCCTGGGCGGACCAGTGCAGTCGGCAGCGCCCCAACTCCAGGGGCAGACTGGTGAACGCGACATCGATATCGCCATTGACCAGCGCCTGCACGATATTGGCCGAAGGCAGCACCGACAGATGCAGCTTGCGCTCGAAGATGATGGCCGGATCGCCCATGCTGGCCAGCGCTGCCGGCAACAGGCTGCACGCCAATGAATACGACGCGCCGATGCGCAGCGGTTGTGCGACGCCCCCGGCAATTTCGCGGGAGCGCGTTTCCAGTTGCTGCAGCCCGGCCAGTATGGCGCGCACCTCATCAAGGAATTGTCGCCCCTTTTCGGTCAGGGTGACCTGCGGGCGAGTTCGCTCAAACAAAGTGAACCCGAGCTCGTGTTCCAGGTCCTGGAGCTGACGGCTGACGACGGGTTGAGAACGGTCGAGCAGGCGCGCGGCGGCCGTGACGCTTCCGGTGGCATGCACCGCCGAGAAGGCCTCAAGTTGGCGAATTTCCATACGGGGGGATGATCATCAAGAGTTACGGGAACGATAGCAGACGTTACATGCATATGACAAATCATTACCGCACTTTATATCGGTAAATTGAATAATCGCGCCACATTTCGATCCAGGTGAGGTGGGAATACGTCACCACCCCGCCCTATAATCGGGGTCCCTTGCTGACTCCGGGGGCTCAACAGGCCCCTACGCGCGGCGCCTCACCGTGCCGCACGCATCGAAAGGAGGTCGAATGGCTGACACCATGCAGATCAAAACATTCCACGATGGCCGCTCCGCACCTGCAATCGGGCTGGGCACGTGGCAAATTCCCGATGAATCCGCCCCACAGGTCGTTCGCCAGGCCATCGAGCTCGGCTACCGCTCCGTCGACACCGCCACCATCTATGGCAACGAAGTGGGTGTGGGCCAGGGCATTCGCGATTCCGGCATTCCGCGCGAAGAACTCTTCGTCACCACCAAACTCTGGAATGATGCGCACGCCCATGGCGCATCACGTCCGGCGTTCGAGGCAAGCCTCGAGCGACTCGGGCTCGACTACGTGGACCTATACCTGATTCACTGGCCGGCGCCTCAGGCTGGTCTGTATGTGCAGGCGTGGGAATCCCTGATCCAGTTGCGCGATGCCGGCCTGGCCAAATCGATCGGCGTCTGCAATTTCGATGTCGTACGACTGCAGCACCTGCTCGACGAGACGGGCGTTCTGCCGGTCATCAACCAGGTAGAGCTGCATCCACGCTTTCAGCAGACGGAGCTGCGTCGCTACCATGCCGACAACGACATCGTCACCGAGGCGTGGAGCCCCATCGCGCGCGGGCGCCTCGAAGACGACCCGATTCTCAAGGGCATTGCCGCCCGGGTGGGGCGCAGCGTGACGCAGGTGATTCTTCGCTGGCACCTGCAGCTGGGGCACATGATCATTCCCAAGACGACCCGGGTCGAGCGCATGCGCGAAAACATGGCGTTGTTCGACTTCAGCCTGTCTGAAGCAGACATGGCTGCCATCGCCACCCTCGACGCACCCGACGGGCGCACGGGCCCCGACCCCGACGTCTTTTCCTGATCAGGCCCGCTCGGCGCGGCGCGCGCCCGCAGAACTCAGGCCCGCCGCTGCCGGCGCCAATGCGAACACCATGAACAGGGCAAACGCCGCCTGGCGAGCGCCCTCTTGGCCGCCCGGGTCCGCCAGCCCGGCCAGGTTGGCGACCAGGCCCGCCATACTCGAACCCAGCGCAATCGCGTAGAGCTGCAACGTGGTGATCGCGGCTGACGCAATGTTTTCCTGCCCCGCCGGGGCGGCCTTGAACACACGCGTCAGCATGTTGGGCCAGCACAGGCCGACGCCAACCCCGACAGCGAAGAGCGGAAGGATCATGGCCCAGATCATGACGCCGCCGGAGCCCATCGGCATCAGCACGCCCAGTGCCACCAGACCGGCCGCAGACACCCAGGGCCCGATCTTCATGAGGAGATCGGCCTGCGCCCGAGGCCGAACCGAGCTCAGGAACGAGCCGGCAGTCCAGCCCGCCGACATCAGGACCATCCAGTAGCCCGCCAGCAGCGGCGTCTGGCCATGAATGACCTGCAGGAAATACGGAATGTAGATTTCGGTGCACACGCCGATGCTCAGAAAGGCGATGCAGGCATAGAGGCTCGCGAGGGTGGAACCGGGCACGTACGAGCCTTCCGGCAACAGCCGACTGCGCCCCTGTCGATCGGCCCGCCCGATCGCCACGGTCAGTGCCACCCCCGCAGCCACCGACATGGCGTTCCACACCCACGAGGGCGACAGACTGCCCATCGAAACCAGCAACACGGTGATGACCAGCATGCCGATCTTGAAAAAGGGCACGGGCGCCCGGCTACGTTCGCCCCGATTGCAAGCGGAAACCTGCGACATGACGAGAAACGCCAGACCGGCAGAGATCGGCAGCATTGACCAGAAGGCGCCGCGCCAGTAGCCCATCTGCGCAAAGACGCCACCGATGGCGGGGCCGGCGAGCGTGGCCACGCCCCACATGCTGGACACCAGCACCATTGCGCGGGACCAGAGCCGCTCTTCGAACAGCAGGCGTACGCAGGAATAGCTCAGGCCCAGCAACAGACCGCCGCCCAGGCCCTGCACGCTGCGACCGACCAGCATCCAAGGCATGGAAGGCGCGAGCGCACACACGACACTGCCCGCCGCAAACAGGGCTATGGCAGTCAGCAGCGCCCGCCGCGGCCCGATGCCCGAGAGCATGCGGGGTGTGACGGCCGACCCGAAGATCGAGGCGGCCACGAAGAGCGTCATGTTCCATGCGTAATACGCCAGACCGCCGATATCACGCACGGCAGAAGGCAAGATCGTGGTGACCATGTACACATTGATGGCGTGCACGGCCACCCCGCCGGCCAGGGCTAGAGAACGCAAACCGTTGCGGCCCGAGAGGAGCTCTGACCAGCCTCCGCTTTCATGGCTCATGCCTGGACCCCCGCCGCCGCCCTGGGCGCGGATGAGGAATCGTGCATGCAGACACCCCTGGTCATCAGTAATGCGGAGGTCGTTCGTCTGCATGCTGGCGACTCGCGCCGCCCGCGGCCTCTTCTTGCTGTTGAATCAGCAGCCGGCACAGGGCGCGCAGCTCGTCGAGCTGGCGTTGCTGCGCATACATCTGCTCGTTCAACTGGGCTACGGTGTCTTCAAGGCTGAGCACCTTGAGTTCAATAGCGAGAAGTCGGTCTTCCATTGTGAGTTCGCACCACACTTGGTAAAACAGGAGAACCCTAGTGTAATCCCTAGGCTTTCAGCCCGACGGCGGCCCTTGCCACGCATCAATGCAGCAGCCCCCACCTGAGTTAAGCTTCTTATCGTTCATCCGTATCTGCTGACCTGGAGCACGCATGCCATTTCATCGCATTACCCTCAACCGCAGAACCTGGCTCACCGCCCTCGGCGCCACGCTGCTGGCCTTTTCGCTCACGGCCTGCGGCAAATCCGAAGCCAGCCTGCAAGACATTCATGGCATCGATCTTTCCGAAGCAACGTTCGGCGACGGCTTCCGGCTCAAGGATTCCGATGGCAACTATCGCACGCTCGACGACTTCAAGGGCAAGGTCGTCATGATGTTCTTCGGCTTCACGCAATGCCCCGATGTCTGCCCCACCGCGCTGGTGAACGCGGTCCAGATCAAATCGATGCTGGGCGCCGACGCCGACAAGCTGCAGGTGCTGTTCGTAACGGTCGACCCCGAGCGCGACACACCCGAGGTCCTGCGCGAATACGCTCAGGCCTTCGACCCCAGCTTCATCGGCCTGTACGGCACCCCAGAAGAAACGGCCGCGGTCGCCAAGGCTTACCGGGTCTTCTATGCCAAGGTGCCAACCGGCAATTCGTACACGATCGAACACACCGCGCTCACCTACGTGTTCGACCGCGACGGCAAGCTGCGCCTGGCCCTGCGCCACGAACAAACGCCCGAACAGGGTGCCGAAGACATCCGCAAGGTCATGGCGTTACGCTGAGGCCGGGCACCACCGCCGCGCCCTGCATCAGCAGGGCCTCGAAGTGGCGTGCGTTCAAAGGCTGCGAATACAGAAATCCCTGGGCGTAGTCGCAGCCTGCTTCAGCAAGAAGCCAGTGCTGTTCTTCGGTGGCCACACCTTCGGCCACCACCTTCAGGCCGAGCCTGTGGGCCATGGCAATGATCGCCTGGCAGAGCGCAAGGTCGTCGCTTCCGGCAGTGATGTTGCGCACAAACAGCTGGTCGATCTTCAGAAAGTCGATATCGAAGCGCTTCAGGTACGACAATGACGAATACCCAGTGCCGAAGTCGTCGAGCGCGACAGAAACGCCGGCATCGCGAAACGCCAGCAGCTTATCGCGCGATGCGCCATCGGTACGCATCAGCATTCTCTCGGTGATCTCCACCACGAGCTGGCAACCCTTCACGTTTTGCCGGCCCGCCCAGTCCACCCACTCTTGCGGGTCGAGACCCTCGGCCATGAATTGCACCGGCGACACATTGACGCTGATCTGGAAGTCGCCATCGTTCAATGCACTCCAGCGCGCCGCGTGCGTCACGGCCTCGCGGAACACCCAGTCGCCGATCGGCACGATGGTCCCCGAGTCTTCGGCAAGCGGAATGAAGTCGCCCGGTGGCACCATGCCCCGGCGCGGATGGTGCCACCGCAGCAACGCCTCGGCCTTGCAGATCTGCATGCTGCCCATATCGACAATGGGCTGGAAGTAGAGCTCGAACTCGCGATTCTCGAGGGCGAGCTGCATCTCGCGCAGCAGCTCGCGGCGCTCCTGTGCCTCGCGCTGCATGGTCATTGAGAAATGACAATATTGATTACGGCCGGCGTCCTTGGCGCTGTACATGGCCAGATCGGCATTCTTCAGCAACTCCGTGACATTGCGGGCGTCGCGAGGGTAACGGGTGACACCCAGACTGGCCGATATGCTCACCACGTTATGGCCGATGACATAGGGCTCTGAGACCGTCTCGATGACCCTTCGGCAGATGCCCTCGATGTGCGCCACGTCGTCGCCCTGCTCCAGGATGAGTGTGAACTCGTCGCCACCCAGGCGGGCCACCAAGTCACCGTCGCGCACCGAATCGCGCAGGCGACGCGCCACTTCCTTCAGCAGCTCGTCGCCCATGTCGTGCCCGAGCGAATCGTTGACCTCCTTGAAGAGGTCGAGATCCAGATAGATGAGGGCCAGACTGCGCCGATCGCGCTCGGCGTCGTCCATGGCCCGACGCAATTCTTCATGGAACATCTGCCGGTTGGGCAGCCCCGTCAGGTGATCGAAATGCGCCTGGCGCCAAATCGTCTCTTCCTTGCGTCGCTGTACCGTCACGTCGGAAAACAGGCCGATGTGGCAGTTCACCGAGCCGTCTTCGTTATAGCTCGTGTCGATGGTCAGGCGCTCGACGTATTCCTCGCCGTTCTTGCGCCGGTTCCAGATGTCGCCCGACCACCTGCCGGTGGAACGCAGGCCCTGCCACATCGCGCTATAGAACGCGGCGTCGTGACGACCCGAGGCCAACAGATTCATGCGCCTGCCGATGGCTTCGGAGCGCTCATAGCCGGTGATCGCCGTGAACGCCGGATTCACGTCGAGGATGACGGCGTCGGCGTCGGTGATCACGACGGCTTCGCTGGTATTCGAATACACAAGGGCGGCACGGCGTTCGGAGGCCTGCGCCTTCTTGCGTGCCGTGACGTTCAGCGCAATGCCGATGACGGCGGGCGTACCTTCAAGCGCCATGCGCGAGGCAAACACTTCAATGTCGATGATTGAGCCGTCACGGCGCCGCGCACGGGTCTCGTAATGCGAGGTACTCAGCATGCTGAGCCGTTCCCACGAGAGTTTCTCGGAACGTTCGCGCGCGCCGTTGGCCTGAGGGTCGGGCAGCAGGTCATTCACACTGAGCCCGCCGGCCATCTCGTCGGGCGAATAGCCAAACATTTCGGCCAGCTTGCGGTTCACGTAGCGAAACCGCATGTCGGTATCCATGACAAACACGCCGGCCACCGCGTTGCGCGCCAGACCCTGAAACATCGCACTGGTGCGCCGCAGTTCCTTGCGTTCGCGCTCGATGGCCTGGAACAGCTCACCGATTTTTTGTCCGGAGTGATTCAGGGCGGCGGCAAGCTGACCGATTTCATCGTTCGAGGCCGGCGGTGTGCGCTCGTCGTAATTGCCGCGCGCCAGCTCCAGGCAATGACGCGCCAGGCGCTGCAGCGGAGCCACAATCTGCGTGCTCATCGCCAGGTAGGCGGTCAGCAGTATCAGCGCGTTGAGCAACAGCAGGCGATACATGTTCTCGAGCGCATTCTCCTGGGTCAGCTGGGCCTCTGTGACCAGATCCTGAATCAGGATATCGGTGTACGCGAGCAGCGCGCCCGAGGCGGCCGACAGCTCGTTCTGCAACGACGATAATTCGCGAGGTTCCGCTCCACCCATGGCCACCACCGCAACCAGCTTGCGCACCAGGTCGCGATACTGTTGCCATGACAGCCAGACGTCCTTCATGTGGGTATCGTGCCGGGCGGCGAGCGGGCGTATCTTGTCTCCGAACGCGGCGCCCCCGCTGCGCAGCACCAGATACGCGGCATCGAAGTCCACAATATCGTGTTCGATGTCTTCGTTGGGAGGCCGAAGACCGACACTCAAGGCCAGCGTTTCGTAGGCAAGCTTCTGGCCCAGCATGCGCAGTTTTCCTGCAACGGTAGCCGTGCTGGCCACGCCGTTGAAGTCCTGAAGCATGTGGTGCAGAAGACCAAGGTTCAGCCCCGAAAACAGGAGCATCCCGATAAAAACGATTGCAACCTTCTTGCGCAAGCCCAGGTCAAGTGCGGCACGCCAGAAGCGGGACAAGGGCCAGCCGATGCCTTTCACGGGTTGGAATTGTTCATTGTTGTGTCTCCGTCTGACCAAGTGTATCGGAGACGGCGTGGCGCGACAACGCCGACGCTTTTAACGGCGCGCCTGACGCAGGGCCAGCCCCAGAAACAGCGCCGACCACCCCTGGAAGAGCAGGTCGATTGCCAGCAACAACCCGAGAATCCATACACTGTTGCCCGGCCAGCCCGACGCGATCAGCACGCCCACGAGCAGCGTGAGCACACCAGACACGCCCAGCCAGCCCCATCCCCGCTGCCCCCTGTTGTTGAACCAGAGCCAGGTGCGAAGCGCGCCCACGGCAATGAGCATTGCCCCGAACAACAAGGTGAGAACCGTGGCCCCCTGCACCGGCTGCAACACGGCGAACAGGCCAGCAGCCAGGTAGAACAGGCCGCTGATGCTCCAGAAGATGAAACCCTGCGTCTGCTTGATGCGCCACGCGTGCATGAGCTGGCCTACGCCGGCAACGGCCATGAGCATGCCAATGAAGATGACACTGGCCAAAGTGGCCGCGAAAACGTGTCCGAGCGCGAGCACGCCCAGCACGAGCAGAACGATCCCCAACCCGACAAACCAGCCCCAGCGGGCCTGCAACTGTACAAGTGCTTCGGCAAGCGTGGGCCTCGACGGATCGACAGGGGAACGGGAGGGTTCGTTCATGGCAGTCCTCAACGTGAAATGAGCAGGGGGTAGCGTACGCCGGAGAGCATCGAGCGCGTGACACCGCCGAACAGCAGCTGCCGATGCCGTGGCTTGCTGTACGCTCCCATCACAATCAGATCGGCGTCTTCTTTTTGAGCGATCGAGAGCACGACTTCGTCGACGCGGCGCCCGTATGAAT
>JAEZGR010000174.1 GCA_023437255.1 Pseudomonadota bacterium
TGTCGATGCCGCTGGCAGAGCGGGTCGCCCGCTACCGCCGCATGTGGGCGGTGCTGTGTGCGTCGGGCATCGAGGGCTGGCGCGTGCGTTACCTGCAGGATCTGGCGGCGGTGGCCCCGACAGCGGCGCCGGCGGTGCCTGCAACCATGGCGGCGTAAAGCAAAACCCCCGGGCCGCGAGGCTGCCGGGGGTTCGAGGCCTGGAGCACGTGTGCTTCAGGCGAATGCGGCCCTTCAGGGCCGTTTGCTTGGGTCGATCAGGCGATGACCGCGGCAATGGCCTTGGCCACGTAATCGATATTGCCGCTGTTCAGTGCCGCCACGCAGATGCGGCCGCTGGCCACCGCGTAGACGCCGTGCTCTTCGCGCAGGCGGTCGACTTGTTCCTTGGTCAGCCCGGAATACGAGAACATGCCACGCTGGTCCAAAACGAAGGAGAAGTCTTTGGTTACTCCATGGGCCTTGAGCTTTTCGACGAGCTGCTGCCGCATGTTGCGGATGCGCTCACGCATTTCGCCCAGTTCTTCGAGCCACAGCTGGTACAGTTCGGGCGTATTGAGCACCGTGGAGACAATGGTGCCGCCGTGGGTGGGAGGGTTGGAATAGTTGGTACGGATGACGCGCTTAAGCTGGCTCAGCACACGCTGGCTTTCTTCGGACGAAGAGCAGATCAGGGTGAGCGCACCGACGCGTTCGCCATACAGCGAGAACGACTTCGAGAACGAAGAACTCACCAGCATGGTGATGTCTTGCTCGGCAAAATGACGCACCACGGCGGCGTCTTCTTCAACGCCTTCGCCGAAGCCCTGATAGGCGATGTCGAGGAAGGGAACCAGGTCACGCTGCTTGATGATGGCGGCGATTTCCTTCCATTGCTCGAACGTGGGGTCGACGCCGGTGGGGTTGTGGCAGCAAGCGTGCAGAACGACGATCGTGCCGGCCGGCAGAGCATTGAGCGCGCCGGTCATGCCTGCGAAATCGAGGCCGTGCGTAGCGGCGTCGTAGTAGGGGTAGGTGTCGACCTGGAAGCCGGCACGCTCGAACAGCGCGCGGTGGTTTTCCCAGCTGGGGTTGCTGATGACGACCTTGGCGTCGGGTTTGAGCCACTTCAGGAAATCGGCGCCGATCTTGAGCGCACCCGTACCGCCCAAGGCCTGGGCAGTCAGCACGCGGCCGGAATCGAGCAGCGGGTTGCCGGCGCCCAGCAGCAGGCGCTGAGCCCCCTTGTTGTAGCCGCTGATGCCTTCGATGGGCAGATACCCACGCGGTGCGGCGGCTTCGACGCGCGCCACTTCCGCCTTGTGAACCGCCTTCAGCAGGGGAATACGCCCCTGGTCGTCGTAATAGACACCGACGCCGAGGTTGACCTTGCCGGTTCGCGTGTCGGCATTGAATTGTTCGTTCAGGCCCAGGATCGGGTCGCGAGGTGCGAGTTCGACGGATTCGAAAATCGAGTTCATATCAAGGCGAAAATGGGGAAATTAGGGGGGCTGGCTGAATGGTAGCTAAGAATGTGATAATACGGGGTTTCCCCTAGGTGTGTCCAGTATGGCCAAGACCGCAGGTTTCGTTCAATTTCCTGGCAGCCCGTTTCAGCTGTTTCAGCCGTATCCGCCGGCGGGCGACCAGCCTGCCGCGATCGATGCGCTGACCCGCGGCCTGAACGACGGGCTCATGTACCAGACGCTGTTGGGCGTGACAGGTTCGGGCAAGACCTACACCATGGCCAACGTGATTGCCCGCACGGGCCGGCCGGCCCTGGTCCTGGCGCACAACAAGACGCTGGCGGCCCAGCTGTACGCCGAAATGCGTGAGTTCTTTCCGCGCAACGCCGTCGAGTACTTCGTCTCTTACTACGATTACTACCAGCCCGAGGCCTACGTGCCTTCGCGCGATCTGTTCATCGAAAAGGACTCCTCGATCAACGAGCATATCGAGCAGATGCGGCTGTCGGCCACAAAGAGTCTGCTGGAGCGGCGCGACACCATTATCGTGGGCACGGTCTCGTGCATCTACGGTATCGGTAATCCGGGCGATTATCATGCCATGGTGCTCACGCTGCGCAGTGGCGACCGCATTCCGCGCCAGGAACTGCTGGCACGCCTGGTGGCCATGCAATACGAGCGCAACGATGTCGAGTTTGCCCGCGGTACCTTTCGGGCGCGTGGCGAGACCATCGATGTCTTTCCGGCCGAGCATGCCGAGCTGGCCCTGCGCATCACCCTGTTCGACGACGAGGTCGAAACCCTCGAGATGTTCGATCCGCTCACCGGCAAGGTCCAGCAGAAGGTGCCGCGCTTCACGGTGTTCCCGAGCTCGCATTACGTGACGCCGCGCGAGACCGTGCTGCGCGCCATCGAGACCATCAAGGTAGAGCTGCGTGAACGTCTGGCCGAACTCGTGGCCGACGGCAAGCTGGTCGAGGCCCAGCGCCTCGAGCAACGCACCCGTTTCGACCTCGAGATGCTGCAGGAGCTGGGCTTCTGCAAGGGCATCGAGAATTACTCGCGGCATCTGTCGGGCGCGGCACCCGGGGAGCCACCGCCCACGCTCATCGACTACCTGCCACGCGATGCACTCATGTTCATCGACGAGAGCCATGTCACCATGGGGCAGTTGGGCGGCATGTACCTGGGCGACCGGTCGCGCAAGACCACGCTGGTGCAGTTCGGTTTTCGTCTGCCCTCGGCGCTCGACAACCGGCCGTTGCGTCTCGAGGAATTCGAGCAGCGCATGCGGCAGACCGTCTTTGTGTCGGCCACGCCCGGGCCATACGAAAAAGAGCATTCCGACGAGATCGTGGAGCAGGTCGTCAGGCCGACCGGTCTGGTTGATCCCCTGGTCGAGGTGCGGCCGGCGGCCACCCAGGTCGATGATCTGCTCGGCGAGGTGCACCGCACGATCGCCCTGGGCGAGCGCGTGCTGGTCACCACGCTCACCAAGCGCATGGCCGAAGATCTCACCGATTACCTGATCGAAAACGGTCTCAAGGTGCGCTACCTGCATTCCGATATCGACACGGTGGAGCGGGTGGAGATCATTCGCGACCTGCGCCTGGGTGTCTTCGATGTGCTGGTGGGCATCAATCTGCTGCGCGAAGGGCTCGATCTTCCCGAGGTCTCGCTGGTGGCCATTCTCGATGCCGACAAGGAAGGTTTCCTGCGTTCGGAGCGCAGTCTGATTCAGACCATCGGGCGTGCCGCCCGTAACCTGAACGGGCGCGCGATTCTGTATGCCGACCGCATCACCGATTCGATGAGTCGGGCGATCGGTGAGACCGAGCGCCGCCGCGCGCGGCAGCTGGCCTTCAATGCCGAACATCAGATCACGGCGCGCGGCGTCACCAAGGCAGTGCGCGAGATGATCGACGGGGTGATGTCGACTGCGGCGGAGGCGGCGGCCAGCGCCCAGGAAGAGGAGTTCGCGCCTGAGATTCTGCGCGATGACAAGGCCCTGGCGCGCGAGATTCGCCGCCTCGAGAAGCAGATGATGGACCATGCGCGCAATCTCGAGTTTGAACAGGCCGCCGCCGCCCGCGACGCCTTGAACCGGCTCAAGGAACGCGCTTTGCTGAACGGGTGATCCACTGATTCGACGGCGATCTGTTGGTATACCGCCACACCGGCTGGTGGCTTTCGATCGTGCGCCAAGTCTTTCTAGTATTTGATCTTTATAGGTATTGCCCCCAAATTGCCTAGGGTTTACCATTAACCATTCTTTTATCGATGCAGTGCAAC
>JAEZGR010000219.1 GCA_023437255.1 Pseudomonadota bacterium
GCGGAACGATGTGCACGCGCCTCTGTCGAAGGGTGGGCGTCGTGCGCCTCGGTCGTTCCCGTGCCGGCGAGCCAGCGTTCCTTGCGTCTGCGTGGCTTCAATCCCGCTGCCGAGCTGGGGCGGGAGCTGGCGCTCCGACTGGATCTGGAATGGCGGCCCGGGCTCTTGCGGCGGGTGCGGGAAGCGGAGTTTCAGAAGGGCCTGGGGCGCAGCGCCCGGCGCGAAGGGGTGGAGGGCCTGTATGCCTGCGCCGAGTCGGTACAGGGCCGGGAAATACTGGTGGTTGACGACGTCATGACCACCGGAGCCACGCTCAACGCGGTGGCTTCGGTCCTGAAAGCGGCCGGTGCGAGCCGGGTATGGGGCGCCGTCGCGGCGCGGACCCCGATCCGCCGTGAAGAGTAAGATCGCGGTTTCGCCATCTGCCTCTTCCCTGCGCATTGCCATGTTCCACATCGTTCTGGTCTCGCCCGAGATTCCCCCCAATACCGGCAACGTGATTCGTCTTGCCGCCAACACCGGCGCTTTTCTGCACCTGGTGCGGCCGCTCGGCTTCGAGCTGGACGACACCAAGCTCAAGCGGGCGGGGCTGGATTACCACGAATGGGCGCGCATGCAGGTGCACGACACGCTTGATGTGGCGCTGGCCGCCACAGGCGCAGCGGCTGAGCGCTGCTTCGCCATGACCACACGCGGCGCGCGCAGCTTTGCGGGCGTCGCGTTGCAGCCCGGCGATGTGTTTGTCTTCGGCAGGGAAACGGCGGGATTGTCGGATACCGAGCTCGAACGCTTCGGCCCGGCACAGCGGCTGCGCCTGCCCATGCGACCGGGCCAGCGCAGCCTGAATCTGTCGAACGCAGTGGCCGTCACGGTGTTCGAGGCGTGGCGGCAGGCGGGCTACGAAGGCGGCGAATAGCAACGCGTGTTGCATTCGCCGCGTGAAACACGGCGGCTGGGCCGCAGCGGCAGCGGGCGCCCGGTCTGCTCGATGTCTATTTCTCGAGCGGGCTGTCAATGCGCGCGTCGATCAGTCGAGCGTGATGCCCAGCTTCTCGATCAGCGCGGTGAGCTTCTTCTTCTCGGCCTGAATCATGGTTTCGGCCTCTGAGGGTGAAGTGGGCGCCGCGGTGAAGTAAAGCGTGGCCATCTTTTCCTGCACCGACGGCATGGCCAGCACTTCAAGCACGTTGCGGTTCAGCTTCTGAACGATGTCGTCGGGGGTGCCGGCCGGCACGAAGAGCGCGTCCCATGAAATCGACTCGAAGCCCGGGAAGCCTTGCGATGCCACGGTGGGCAGGCCGGGCAACACCTCGCTTTCTTCGAGGCTGGTAACCCCCAGTACCTTGACCTTGCCGGCATTGACCTGGGGCATGGCGACACCGGGCACCATGAAACCGGCATGCACGTCGCCCGCGACGATGGAGGTGATGACTTGCGGGAAGCCGGTGTACGGAATCTGCAGCAGCGAGATGCCGGCTTCCTGTTCGAGCATGGCCATGCCCAGGTGCGAGGAGCTGCCCGGGCCGACGGTGCCGTAGTTCAGCGCGCCCGGCTGGGCCTTGGCGCGTTCCACGAACTGCTGCACGTTGTCGGCGGGGGCGTCGGCCGGCACGACCAGCACGTTGGGGCTGGTGCCGATCATGCTCACGACCTGCAGGTCGCGCTCGGGGTCATAGCCCAGCGTGGTCTTGTACAGCGACGGTGCGGTGACGATGGGCCCGTTGATGGTGAGCAGGATCGTGTAGCCGTCGGGCTTGGCCTGCGCCACGAGCCGGGTGCCGATGTTGCCGCCCGCGCCGGGCTTGTTTTCGACCACGATGGGTTGGCCCAGCTTCTGAGCCAGCGGCTCGGCCACCATGCGGCCCAGCGTGTCGGGCGACGAACCCGGCGGGAAGGGCACGACCATGGTGATGGGGCGCGACGGCCAGGTGTCGGCGTGGGCGGCGCCCAGCGGCAGGGCCAGCAGCGCGGCGAGACTCAGCGCAGACAGGTGCAGACGGCGGCGGGTGGCGGAATGAGGGGCCATGGAAGAATCCTCAGCGGTAGGAGTTGGGAGATTCGGGTCGGGAATCGCGCGCTAGCAGGGCGGCGACGGCGGCGCGGGGGGGCTGGCCTTCGAACAGCACACGGCATACGGCGGCGGTGATGGGCAATTCTACGTTCAGGCGCTCACCCAGCTTGAGGGCGGCGCGGGCGCAGCGCACGCCTTCGGCGGTCATGCCGCCCGCCAGGATGTTGTCGAGGCTGCGGCCCTGGCCGATGGCCAGCCCGACCTGCCGGTTGCGCGAGAGCGGGCCGGTGGCGGTGAGCACCAGGTCGCCTAGGCCGGTGAGCCCCTGGATGGTTTCGGCACGCCCGCCCAATGCCTGGGCGAGGCGCTGGATCTCGGCCAGCCCGCGGGTGATGAGCGCGGCGCGCGCATTGGCGCCCAGACCCAGGCCGTCGGAGATGCCGCAGGCAATGGCCATGACGTTCTTCAGGGCGCCGCCCACTTCCACCCCGATCACGTCGTCGCTGGTGTAGATGCGGCAGTTCTGGCCATGCAGGGCGGCGAGCACGGCGTCGCCGGTGGCCGGATCGGGCGCGGCGATGGTGAGGGCAACGGGCAGGCCCTGGGCGACTTCCAGCGCGAAGGACGGACCGGAGAGCACACCCAGCGAAACGCCGGGAATGTGACCCAGTTCGGCGGCGGCCACTTCATGCGGCAGCTGCCCGGTGTCGGGCTGCACGCCCTTGCAGGTCCAGACCACATGCAGCGGCGGGCCGTTGCGGCCTTCAAGGGTGCCGGCCAGCCGGTGGCAAGTCTCGGCCATGCCCGAAACGGGCACGCCCAGAATGATGAGGCGTGGCGCGACATGCGTAGCGTGGCCGCACACATGCGCCATGGCAGCGTCGAAATCGCTGGTGGCGGCAAGGGTGGGGGGTAAGGCGATGTCGGGCAGGTAGCGCGCGTTGCGGTGCTGCGTGTTGATTTCGGCAGCGCAATCAGGCCGACGCGCCCAGATGAGCGTATCGGCCTGTGGGCTTGCCAGTGCGGCGAGCGCCGTGCCCCAGCTTCCGGCGCCCAGTACGGCAACGCGTGGTGGCAAGGCGGCGGCGCTCATGGCCTTATTTTGCGCCCGGAGGCACGTACAGGCCGGACTCGGACGGCTGGTTTTGCTGCTGTTGTTGCTGCAGTTCGGCGATGCGCTGTTCGTAAAGTGCCTGGAAGTTCACTTCGGCCAGGTGCAGTGCGGGCAGCGAGGTGCGGGTGATGGCGTCGGCCACGTTGGCCCGCAGGTAGGGGTACAGCATGGTGGGGCACACGATGCCCAGCAGCGGATCGAGCTGCTCGTTGGGGATGTTGGCGGCTTCAAAGATGCCGGCCTGAGTGGCCTCGACCAGGTACAGCACCTTGTCGTTGATGCGGGTGGTGACCGTGGCGGTGACCGTGGTCTCGAAAATGGTTTCGGCCAGGCGCTGGCCGCCCACGTTCAGCGACACCTCGACGGTGGGGCTTTCCTGTTCGAGCAGGATTTGCGGCGCATTGGGCATCTCGAGCGAGAGGTCCTTGAGGTAGGTGCGCTGCATGGAAAAGCTGGGGGCGTTTTCCTGGCTGTTGGGTTGTGCGGCCATGAATCTTTCCTGAGAAGGTAGAGGAAGCGGGGCCGGAAGGACCCCGCGTGAACGTTAAGTGCGTCAGTAGTTGATGCGCCAGGCTCAGGCTTCGAGCAGGGGCTTGAGGCCACCGCTGCGATCGAGTGCAGCCAGGTCGTCGTAACCACCGACGTGCGTATCGCCGATGTAGATTTGCGGCACGGTGCGGCGACCGGTGCGCTGCATCATGACCGCACGCTGTTCCGGATCGAGGTCGATGCGGATCTTTTCGATTTCGGTGACGCCGCGCTGCTTGAGCAGCATTTCGGCCCGTACACAGAACGGGCAGACGGCAGTGGTGTACATCGAAACTTTCGCCATGGCATTCCTTGCTTAGTGTTTCTTGGCGAGCGGCAGGCCGGCTTCGACCCAGGCCGCGAGGCCACCCTGCAGGCAATAGACTTCTTCGAAGCCCTTGCTCTTGAGCGTTTGAGCGATGCCCACGGAGGTGCGGCCACGCTCGCAGACGATGATGATGGGCTTGTCTTTGGGCAGGCTGTTGAGCTTGTTGTTCAGGTCGGCTGCAGGCACGTTGCGCGACTGCGGCACGGCGCCTGCCTTGAAGTGCTCGACGCTGCGCACATCGAGGAACACGCCGTCGCGCGCGTTGGCCAGCTTGACTGCGTCGTTCACGCCGAGCTGCCGCGCGCCGCGATTGAGGAAGCTGGGCAGCGCCAGCGCCACGGCCGAGGTGATGACGACGATGATGAGCAGTAAGTTGGTCTGGTCGGTGAAAAAGTCCACGGTGTGTTCCGGAAATACTCAGAAGATGAAGGGGCTGAATCAGTCGATTATAAAATGGACGCAGATTATTAACTTCCAGGTGATTTTTACCATGTACAAACTCGTGCTCATGCGCCATGGCGAAAGCCAGTGGAACCTAGAAAACCGTTTCACGGGCTGGACCGACGTCGACCTCACCGAAACCGGCCGCGAGCAGGCGCGCAAGGCGGGTGAGCTTCTCAAGGAAAAGGGCTTCGAGTTCGATCTGGCCTTCACCTCGGTGCTGAAGCGCGCCATCCGCACGCTCTGGATCGCGCTCGACGCCATGGATGCCATGCACACGCCCACGGGGCTCAGCTGGCGCCTGAACGAGCGCCACTACGGCGCCCTGCAGGGCCTGAACAAGGCGGAAACGGCCGCCAAGTATGGCGAGGAGCAGGTGCTGATCTGGCGCCGTGCCTATGCAATTGCGCCCGACCCCCTGAGCGATAACGACGAGCGTCATCCGCGTTTCGACCGCCGTTACGCAAAGGTCGACCCGGCCCTGCTGCCCGCGACCGAATGCCTGAAGGACACGGTGGCGCGCGTGCTGCCCTTCTGGAATGAGTCCATCGCTCCGGCCATCCGCTCGGGTCGCCGCGTGCTGATTTCCGCCCACGGCAACAGCCTGCGCGCGCTCATCAAGCACCTCGACAATATCTCCGACGACGACATCGTGCATCTGAACATTCCGACCGGTCAGCCGCTGGTGTACGAGCTCGATGAACAACTGCGTCCGATCCGCCATTACTACCTGGGCGACGCTGCCGAAATCGAGGCCGCAATGGCCGCCGTTGCCGCTCAAGGCAAGGCAAAAAGCTGACATGCGCCGCGCCGCGGTTCTCGCGCTTGCGCTGCTGTTGGGGCCGGGGGGGCTGCATGCCGCCGCCGAGTCAGACCTGCAGCGGCAGCAGGCCGAGGCGCGGCGCGAACGCGAGGCCCTGCGCGAGCGCATGCGCGATCTCGAAAAGCGCATCGCAGGCAGCGAGTCGTCGCGGCGCGATGTCTCGGTGCAGCTCAAGGCCTCGGAAACCGCCATCTCCGAGCTCGACCGCCGCCTTGAAGAGCTGGCGGCCGATACGCGCAGGGCGCAGGCTGCACTGAAGGACGCGCAACACCGCATTGCGAAGCAGACCGGGGTGCTGCGCGAGCGCCAGGCGCAGCTGGCCGATCAGCTGCGCGCTCAGTACGCGGGTGGCCTCTCGCCTTGGGCAGCACTGCT
>JAEZGR010000255.1 GCA_023437255.1 Pseudomonadota bacterium
CCACCGACACGTTCATGTCTCCTTGTTCATGATTCCTGATCGAAGTCGATCAGGACCCGGTCAGTGACCGGAAAACTCTGGCAGCTGAGCACGAAACCGCGCGCAACTTCGTAATCTTCGAGCGCAAAGTTGGCGTCCATATCGACTTCGCCTTCCACCACCTTGCAGCGGCAGGTGGAACAGACGCCCCCCTTGCAGGAATACGGCAGCTCCACGCCTTGCGCCAGCGCCGAATCGAGCAGGCTGTCTTTGTTCTTTTCGATGATGAGACTGCGCGTCACGCCATCGAGGACCACGGTGAGCTCACAGTGTTCGCCAGGCGCCTTGCGCGCCTCGTGACCGGTACGCAATGAGCGCGGCCCCTTCGGCGAGCCGAAAAGCTCGAACTTGATCTGATCTTTGCGCAGGCCCCTGCCCTGCAACGCCTCGATGACCGATTCGGTCATGTCCTGCGGCCCGCAAACAAAAGCGTAATCGATGGAGGCAGGATCAATCCAGCGATCGAGCAGCTGTTGGACCTTGCCGCCGTCGAGGCGCCCGTTGAAAAGGTCGATGTCCTGGTGTTCGCGGCTCATGATGTAGACAACCGAAAACCGCGTCATGTAGCGGTTCTTCAGATCCTCGATCTCTTCGCGGAACAGCACGGCCGACGAGGCACGATTGCCGTAGAACAGGGTGAACGTGGACTCGGGCTCGGTGTCGAGCGCGGTTTTCACCAGCGACAGGATGGGGGTGATGCCGCTGCCCACGGCGAATGCTGCGTAGTTGCGCGCCTGATCGGCAGAGAACGGGACCGTGAAATGGCCGTCGGGCGGCATGACGTCGACGACATCGCCTGCCTGCAGATCCGAGTTGGCCCAGGTCGAGAACGCGCCGTCATTCAGGCGCTTGATGGCCACACGCAGCAGGCCGTCGTGCGGCGCCGCACAGATCGAATAGGAACGGCGCAGCTCCTGACCGTCGATATGGGTGCGGAGGGTCAGGTACTGCCCCGGCCGAAAAGAAAACGTATCTGAGAGCGTGTCGGGCACCTCGAAGGTGACGACGACTGCGTCACGCGTATTGCGCGCCACCGACGCGACTTTCAATGATTGAAACTGGCTCATGTGACTCAATGCGTCTTGAAGTGATCGAAGGGTTCGCCGCAGGCATTGCAGCGATACAGGGCCTTGCAGGCGGTGGAACCGAACTGGCTGATCAGCCGGGTTCGCGGTGAGCCGCACTGCGGGCACGGCACCGTGGGTTCATTGCGGCGCAAGATGCCCGATATGTTCACCGCCTTTTCGGTGGGCGGCGCGATGCCGTAGGCGCGCAATGCCTCGCGACCGCGTTCGCTCATCCAGTCGGTTGTCCAGGCGGGCGAAAGCGTGGTTTCGACGCGCACGTCGTTGAGCCCTTTGCTGGCCAGCACCGATTTCACGTCTTCGGTGATCTCGCGCATGGCGGGGCAACCCGAATACGTGGGCGTAATGGTGACGACACAGGTGCTGCCTTCGTAACGAACGCCGCGCACGATGCCCAGGTCGATCACCGAAATCACGGGGATCTCGGGATCGGGGACCTCATGCAGCCACTGCATCACGAGCGCCGCATCGGGCTGCGCCGGCGCGGATCCTGACGATGGCTGGCGCAGCGGCTCCATCACCACCGGGCTCCCGGGTAGGTGCGCTGCAGGTGCTGCATTTCGGCCAACAGATAACCCAGCGCTTCGGTGTGGCGCCCATGTACGCCACCACGATGGGCAAGATGCGACGCCTCTTCCAGCGGCGGCAGCGTGAGCGTCGCTTCGCTGACCAGATCGCCCACGTGCGCCAGCCAGGGGTCGCGCAGCGTTTCGTGCGCGGGAATCACCCCTCGCTCGGCCAGTTCCAGGGTGACGTCATCATCGACGAAAAGCTCGCCGGTATGGCGCCATACATCGTCGAGGGATTCCTGCATGCGCCGGTGGCTGAGTTCGGTACCGTCGCCCAGGCGCACCAGCAGATCACCGGAGCGTCGCGCATGGTAGGCGGCTTCCTTGACAGCCTTGGCGGCAATGGCGGCGACCCGCTCATCGGAAGACTGCTGCAGGCGCTCGAGCAGAAGGTAGTGCCAGACGTCAAATACGAACTGACGCGCAACCGTGTCGCCATAATGGCCGTTGTGGCGCTCCGCCAGCAGATAGTTGCGGTATTCGGGAGCATCACGCAGATACGCGAGCGCATCTTCGTCACGCCCCTGCCCTTCCACCTCGCCTGCCAGGGTCAGCCACATGCGGGCCTGACCCAACAGGTCGAGCGCAGTATTGGCCACCGCCATTTCCTCTTCGAGCACCGGCCCGTGGCCGGTCCACTCGGCAAGGCGCTGCGACAACACCAGCGTGGTGTCGCCCATGCGCAGCAGATATTGAAACAGTGCTTGGTCCATTGCCCT
Source organism: Pseudomonadota bacterium (assembly GCA_023437255.1). Taxonomy (GTDB): domain Bacteria; phylum Pseudomonadota; class Gammaproteobacteria; order Burkholderiales; family Burkholderiaceae_B; genus Yanghanlia. The sequence goes on from JAEZGR010000255.1 coordinate 2,413, forward strand.
TCCTTACATGTGCTTGATCTCGTCAGGCATCGGGAAAAAGGTCGGATGCCTGTAGACCTTGCTGTTGGACGGGTCGAACAGAGGTTCCTTGTCGGACGGGCTGCTCGCCACGATGTCGGCAGCCTTGACCACCCAGATGCTCACGCCTTCGTTGCGACGCGTGTAGACGTCACGGGCGTTGTTGATGGCCATTTCGGCATCGGGAGCCCGCAGGCTGCCCACATGCTTGTGTGCAAGGCCATGCTGACTGCGAATGAAGACTTCCCACAGGGGCCAGGTAGAACGGCTCATGATGAAGGTTCCTAGAAATTCGAAAGGGCTGCGGGTGAGCCCCGTGCCTGCAGCGGCACGGGCGACACCGGTATATGACTTAAGGCTTCAGGCGGCCCGGCGGGCGGCCTGCTTCTCGGCGTGCGCGGCGAGTGCCTCGCGCACCCAGGCACCTTCTTCGTGGGCCTGGACCCGGGTACGCATGCGTTCGCGATTGCATGGCCCGTTGCCCTTGAGCACTTCATAGAACTCGGACCAGTCGATCTCGCCGAAATCGTAGTGGCCGGTTTCCTCGTTCCACTTGAGATCGGGATCGGGAATGGTCAGGCCGAGGTAATCGGCTTGGGGAACGGTCTGGTCGACGAACTTCTGGCGCAGCTCGTCATTCGAGAAAAGCTTGATGCGCCACTGCATCGACTGCGCACTGTTGGGCGAATCGTGATCGGGTGGGCCGAACATCATGAGTGCGGGCCACCACCAGCGATTGAGCGCTTCCTGCGCCATGGCTTTCTGCTCGGCCGTGCCCTTGCGGCACAGCTGAATGAGCAAGTCGTAGCCCTGACGCTGATGGAAGGACTCTTCTTTGCAGACGCGCACCATGGCGCGCGCGTAGGGGCCGTAAGAACAGCGGCACAGCGGGATCTGGTTGATGATGGCAGCGCCATCTACCAGCCAGCCGATCATGCCGATGTCGGCCCATGTGAGCGTGGGGTAATTGAAGATGCTGGAATACTTGGCCTTGCCGGCATGCAGCGCGTCGATCAGGTCATCGCGCGAGACGCCCAGCGTTTCAGCGGCGCTGTAAAGATAGAGGCCATGGCCGGCTTCGTCTTGCACCTTTGCCAGAAGAATGGCCTTGCGCTTGAGTGAGGGCGCGCGCGTGATCCAGTTGCCTTCGGGCAGCATGCCCACGACTTCAGAGTGAGCGTGCTGGGAAATCTGGCGTACCAGCGTCTTGCGGTAGGCCTCGGGCATCCAGTCCTTGGGTTCGATGCGCACGCCGGCGTCGACACGTTCCTGGAAGTCGCGTTCGAGACCAGTGAGCGATTCGGTGCTGCGCACCGACTTGACGCCGGTTTCGACCATCTGGGCATACATAATGAGTCTCCTTGCACGGGCGGCGACGTGCGTGCGCCGCCAATATGGAGCCATTATTTAATACAATATTCTTGATGTCAATCAAAAAATCGTATCGTATTGAGAGGTAAGATGGTCGTTTCGCCCTTTCGGGGCGACCTGCGGTTACACCCTGATGAAATGCTCGCGGTAGTGTTTCAGCTCGGCAATAGATTCATAGATGTCGGCCAGCGCTTCATGGCGTGCCTGCTTCACGAAGCTGCGGTAAACCTCAGGCTTCCAGCGCAGCGCCAGCTCCTTCAACGTACTGACATCCAGGTTCCGGTAATGGAAAAACGCCTCGAGCCGCGGCATGTACCTGACCATGAAACGGCGGTCTTGCCCGATGGTGTTGCCACACATGGGCGACTTGCCCGCCGGCACATGCTGCGCGAGAAACTCGAGCATGCGTTCTTCGGCTTGGGCTTCGGTCAGCGTAGACGCCTTCACCTTGTCGATCAGCCCGCTGCGCCCATGGGTGGACTGATTCCATTTGTCCATGGCGTCGAGCAGCGAGTCGGATTGATGCACGACCAGCACCGGGCCCTCGGCGACCAGCGTGAGGTCGGGTTCGGTAACGACGGCCGCCAATTCAATGATGCGCTCTTTTTCCGGATCGAGCCCGGTCATTTCCATATCGATCCACACCAGGCGCTGTTCTTTCCCCACCATATAATCCCTTAATCGAAAAAGAGATTTTCGCATAAGCCGCCGATATGTTCACTTTGCTGTTCATTGCCTTCCTGCTCGCCGATGTGCTCCTGCGCTTCTGGCTCGCTTCTCGCCAGATCCGTCACGTGCGCCGCCATCGCGACCAGGTGCCGGAACAATTCTCGGCCCGCATCGGGCTGCACAGCCATCAGCGCGCAGCCGATTACACGGTGGCGAAGATGCGCCTGGGCATGGTCGAGCGGCTGGTCGAGGCCATGGTGCTGGTGGCGTTCACGCTGCTCGGCGGGCTGCAATTCATCGATCAGTGGCTGGGCGCGCGTATCGATCACGAAATGCTGCGCCAGCTGGCGCTCATCGGAGTGGTGTTCGCGATCATGGGGCTCATCGGCGTGCCCTTCGCGATCTATAACAAGTTCCGCCTGGAGCAACGCTTCGGCTTCAATCGCATGACGCCGAAACTGTTCGCCATCGACACAGTCAAGACGATTCTGCTTTCGATGCTGTTCGGCGCTCCCCTGGCCGCCCTCGTGCTATGGATCATGGGTAACACCGGCCCGGCCTGGGCGTGGTGGGCGTGGGCAAGCTGGGTGGTGTTCAACATTCTGTTGATCTGGCTGTTCCCGACGGTGATCGCGCCCATGTTCAATACCTTCAAGCCGCTCGACAACCCCGAAATCTCGCAGCGCATCGAGGCACTCATGCAGCGCTGCGGCTTTT
>JAEZGR010000262.1 GCA_023437255.1 Pseudomonadota bacterium
TGTATTCCTGGGTGTAGGCGTCCACCACGGGCTTTTGCGGGTCGTCCGCAGCCAGCGATTCGCCGATCATGAGTGCCGGCGCCAGCGCGTATGCGCCTTCGGCGTCAGCGCCTGCCAGGCGGATGAACTCGTCAGAGCCCACGCCATGCGCGTGGTACAGCGGCAGGTCCAGACCCAGCTGGCGGAAGTTCTTGGTCAGAATGGCGGGGCCCTGGCCAAAACCGAACACAAACACGGCCTGAACGTCCGGATTGTTGCGGATGTTGGTCAGCTGCGGCGTCATGTCGGTGTCCTTCGGCCCGTAGGTTTCCTGGGCAACGAACTGAATTCCGTACTTCGCGGCGACTTCCTCAGACTGCTTCTTGCCCGACTGGCCGAAACCGCTCGTCTCGGAAATGAGAGCGATCTTCTGGATGCCGCGCTTTTGCATGTCCATGAACACGCGCTCCGCCGCCTGGCGGTCGGTAGTCGATGCCTTGAAGACCCACTTCTTGACCGGATCGATCACCACAACCGCACCGGCCAGCGACATGAACGGGACACCCGCGCGCTCAACGAGCGGCACCATCGACATGGTGGAACCCGTGGTCGTGCCGCCCACGATGAAATCGACCTTGTCGTCGTCGATCAGGCGGCGTGTGAAGCCGTTTGCCTTGGCGGCGTCGCTGCCGTCGTCGTAGTGATACAGGCGCAGGGGGCGACCGAGCACGCCGCCTTCAGCGTTCAGCTTGTCGACATACAGCTGCAACGTCTGCAGTTCCGGTGTGCCCAGATATGCGGCAGCGCCTGTCACGGAAAGTACGCTTCCGACCTTGATCGGTTCGGGGTTCGCAACAGCAGTGCCCATGATTGCCGTACCCAACAGGGCAGTGGAGACGAGCTTGATTATCCGTTTCATTATTTCCACCTCAGGGAAGTTTTCTGATCAGTTATGTGACATGGCGGCACCCGCACTGGTTCACGCGTCAACTATAGAAGGGCGAAACTTTGCAGTCTGTATCTCCCTATACTGTTTTGGCTTAAACAAAGCAGTACGCTCTTTCTTGTCAGGCCGTCGTTCATGTATCGCTTCACCGCAGCGGTATATGGCTATACAGACCTTGCTGATTATCCAGTTCTAAACTTTTGATAATCGGAATTTTGATTATTGAAAACTGACAAGGAGCGGCTCATGTCCATACAACTGAAATTTCGCCGGTTAATGGGGCGCTTTGTGACGGGCATCACGGTGATTGCCCTGCGCACTGACGATGGCGAGGTCGCGGCCATGACGGCAAACGCGGTAACCGCTGTCAGTCTGGACCCAATGATGCTGCTGTGCTGCATCAGGAACAACAGCGGTTTGCTGGCGCCGTTGCTGGCGCGAGGTTCGTTCTCGGTAAATATTCTGAGCGCCAACCAAGGAGATATCTCTCGTCATTACGGCGGTCAGAAGCAGGACGTTTCGCCGGCCGTCTGGCTGCCGGGCGAAGCGGACGTACCGGTGCTGTCGGGCGCAAATGCGACGTTCATCTGCAATGTGCATTCGCACTGTAAAGCCGGCGATCATACCGTTATTTTCGGCACCGTGCAGCACATGGCCGCGGAGGAAACGCCTGCCCCGGCATTGGTTTTTGCTGCGGGCCAGTATCGCGATCTGACATTGTCGGTGGCCTGAACCACGAATAAAAAACATCATTCATTAAATGACCATGAATAATCCGACCATGAATAAAGCGGCGCATGCCGACATGCTGATCGCATCGGCCAGAGAGATGATTCCTTTTCTGAAAGAAAAGGGGCCGCAGCACGATATTGATAAACGAATATCAAATGAAGTCGCGCGCAAGCTTCGCGATAATGGTTTCTTTCGCATTTGCCAGTCACGCGAAAACGGCGGCTTTGGCCTGCGCCCGTCGGTGTTGTGGCGAGTCACGCGTGAAGTCGCGCGTGGTGACAGCGCGTCCGCGTGGATTCTGAGTCTGGCCGGCCTGCATCCGTGGGTTGGCGGCATGTTCTCGCCGCAGGCGCAAGACGAGGTTTTCAAAGACGGCACCGACGCGGTCATCATCGCGCTGACCGGTAACGTTGGCCGTGGCGTTGACGTTCAGTTTGATGGCAGCCACTTCACCCTGAATGGCAAATGGACCTACGCCTCAGGTATCGACGTGGCCGATTGGGCCGCCGTGCTGGTCGAGGCTGAAGTCGAAGGACGCAAGGGACGCTATCTGCTGCTCGTGCCCCAGAGCAGCTTCGAAATCGACGACGCGAGCTGGAACGTGCTGGGTCTGCGCGGCACCGGCAGCAAAGACGTCTATCTCAAGAACGAAAAGGTGCCCGTTCACCGCTGCATTTCCTGGGATGACCTGCAGCAGCTCAAGTTCCCCGGCAGCGCGCGCAACAAGGATCCGATGTACCAGATCCCGCATACCAGCCTGTTCGCCATGTCGGTGGCCGCAGCGGTGGCGGCGGTCGGCCACGGCATGCTTGATCTTTATTGCGACGCCCTGCAGCGGCGCATTCCGGTGGGTCTGAACCACGCGCAGCTCGAAGACCGCTTCTCGATGGCCGAGCTGGGCAAGGCGGCCAGCCGGCTCGACATGGCCTTCAACCAGCTCATGCACGACGTCGACGAGATGTACGATCGCGCCGAGGCGGGTTATGCGTTTACTATCGCCGACCGCGCCAAGTATCGCGCCAACGCTGCGGTGCTTTCCGAAGTCGTGATGGAGTCGGTGAACATCATGGTGCGCAACATCGGTGGCAGCCTGTTGCCCAACGGCCCCATCGAGCGCTGCTTCCGTGACATTCACAGCATGGCTTCGCACTTCCTGCTGCAGACGAATCATGCGGCCGAACTGTATGGCCGCGCACTTATGGGGCTGGAACTGCCCCCCAATGCTCGTATCTGAAAACCGTTTACTTACTAAAGGATTATTGAATGGCTGACATCAAGCGCCTGCGCCTGCCCGAAGACGACCCCACTTTCGGCAGCAACAAGATTTTTGATCTCTTCAAGTACTCGCCCGCAGTGACCGCCAACGGTCTGGTGTTCATTGCCGGCCAGGTCGGCATTCGGCCCGACGGGACCATTCCCGAAACCGCCGAGGAGCAGGCCCGCGTGGCCTTCCAGCGCCTGGGCGCGATTCTGAAGCACGAAGGCCTGGGCTTCGAGGACCTGGTGGAACTGGTAACCTACCACGTCGATATCGAAAACAACCTGACCGCCTTCCGCGAAGTGAAAGACGAGTTCATCAAGGCGGACTTCCCCGCCTGGACGATTCTGGGTGTTTCCTCGCTCGCACGGAACACGCTGTACATCGAGATCAAGGCGGTTGCGGCGGCACGTAAGTAAGACGTAAGGAAGAAGCATGTCGAGGCTGCATACGGCCCGCAATACCGAAACCTGGTATTTGGAAGAAGCCATGGCGGGACCCTTGATCCGCCTGGCCCATCTGGGCCAGCGCAGGGTCTACAAGAAGGGTGAGTTTCTGTACCACCAGGAAGAGGTCAGCTCGCACTTCTTCTTCATTCTTTCGGGCCGTGTGCAGGTCTCCATCTTCCGCGAAGACGGGGGGGAATTCGTACTCGAAGTCATGGGCCGGTGGGCCCTGTGCGGCGAGGCCGATGCCTTCGAGCAGGCCCCCCGGTTTTCAGCCGCAGTTGCGGCCGAAGAGACCGAGGTCATCGTCTTCGACGCGGCAGCCATGGAGCACGTGTTTGCCAGCCACCCGGAGCTGGCCGTGGCGCTGTTGCGTATTGCTTCCCTCAAGCAGCGCGTGCTGGGGCGCCGGCTGCATCACCTGGCCTCGCCCAAGCCCGAGAAGCGCATTTTTGAATTGCTGAGCCGCCTGGCGGAGCTCTACGGCGTTGAGCAAGACGGGGCCATCGTCATCGGCATCACGCTCACCCACGAACAAATTTCCGCCATGACGGGCGCATCGCGCGTCACGGTCACACGCACCCTGACGCGGCTTCGTGAAGAAGGCGTGATCGCCATTCATGATCGTCAAATCCATATTCTTGACCTGTCGCGACTGGATCGCTGACTTTCACCATGCACAGACAGTCTTTTAAGGATCTGCGCCAGGGCTACCTCAATCTCGCTTTCAGCCCGGTGGATATCGCGCGCAGCGCACTGGCGCATGCCGCCCAAGTCAATGAGAAGCTCAATGCCTTCTCATGGCTCGATGAAGCCGGCGCGCTCGAGGCCGCGCATGCGTCCGCGCAACGCTGGCGCAGCGGCGAGACGCTCGGGCCGCTCGACGGCATGCCGATCACCGTGAAGGATTCCGCCGCAGTGAAGGGCTGGCCCTTGCGGCGCGGCTCACTCACCACGCCGGAAACGCCCGCTCCGCAGGACACCCCCTTCGTGGCGCGCCTTCGGGCCGCCGGGGCCGTGCTGCTCGGCAAGACCCGGGCGCCGGAATTCAACTGGAAAGGCGTGACCGACAGCCCGGGTTTTGGCATTACCCGTAACCCGCTCGATCCGACTCTGACCCCCGGCGGCAGCAGCGGTGGCTGCGCGGCCGCCGTGGCGGCAGGCGTGGTGCGCGTGTCGATCGGCAGCGATGCCGCCGGCTCGGTGCGCATTCCGGCCGCCTTCACGGGCGTGCTGGGCCTCAAGCCCACACGCGGCCGTATTCCCCTGGTGCCGTTTCCCACCCAGTTTTCCGGACTGGCACACCTGGGGCCGCTGGCGGCGAGCGCAGACGATCTGGCCGACGTGCTGGACGTCATTGCGGGTGCCGCGGCCGGTGACTGGACATCGAGCCTGGGTAATGCCCGACCGCTTGCGTTGCGCGGGTGCGAGCCCGAGAAGCTGAGGGTGGGCGTCGTCGCCGCCGATTCCCTGGGCGACATGGATCCTGTCGTTCGCCGTGGGCTCGACGACATGGTGGCCCGGCTCGCCGAAGGCGGAATCGCCTGCACCACGGTTGAACTGGATGTGCCAGGCGCGTCTGCCGCTGCCGCCAAGCTGTACCGGCTGGGCTGCGCGCGAACCATTGCCGGCCTGGGTGAAGACGCGCGCCAACAGCTCGACCCGGGGCTGACGGGTTATGTGGCGGCCGCTGAGGCACTTGACCTTGACGCCTACCTGCAGGTGCTTGCCGTGCGAGACCGGTTCGCAGCCCAGCTTTATGGCCTGTACGAATCGGTCGACACCGTGCTGCTGCCCACGCTGCCCATTCTGCCCTTCGAGGCCGGTCGCGATGTGCCGGCGGGGTGGGAGGGCGACGACTGGCTGGTGTGGAACCCGTACACCCCCGCGTTCAACCTGGTGCCCGACCCCGTGCTGAATTATTCTGTGTGGCCGGCCAACACGGTCTTGCCAACCGGCGTGCAGTTTGTGGCGCCGCCTCTGGAAGAGGGCCGGTTGTTGGCGCTGGCCGCGTGGCTCGAAGCAAGGCGCTAGCGATACCCCGATGATTGTCGGGCATTGCCCGATGTCGTGAATCGAGGACCGTTCAGCCCCCTTTATGCGGGTTTTGCATGGGTATCGTAAAACTTTGCGATAATCTTATGCTATCCGTTTTCGCATCATTTC
>JAEZGR010000274.1 GCA_023437255.1 Pseudomonadota bacterium
GTATACCGGTTTCGACCCGTATACGGCCAACATGCAATTCGTCGAGCTCACGCCCTGGATCTCGAGCTTTGCCATCAACTACCACCTGGGCGTTGACGGCATCTCGCTGTGGTTCGTGCTGCTGACCGCCTTCATCACGATCATCGTGGTGCTGGCAGGCTGGGAAGTGATCACCAGCCGCGTATCGCAATACATGGGTGCCTTCCTGATTCTGTCGGGCCTCATGATCGGCGTGTTTGCGGCGCTCGACGCGATGCTGTTCTACGTGTTCTTCGAAGCGACCCTCATTCCGATGTATCTGATCATTGGTGTGTGGGGCGGTCCGAACCGCGTGTACGCAGCATTCAAGTTCTTCCTGTATACGCTGCTCGGTTCGCTGCTGATGCTGGTGGCGTTCATCTACCTGTGGCACGTGTCGGGTGGTTCGTTCGACATTCTCACGTGGCACAAGACCGCACTGGGCTACACGCCGCAGATCCTTATCTTCCTGGCGCTGCTCGCGGCCTTTGCAGTCAAGGTGCCGATGTGGCCGGTCCACCCCTGGTTGCCCGACGCCCACGTCGAGGCGCCTACCGGCGGTTCGGTCGTGCTGGCCGCGATCATGCTGAAACTGGGTGCCTACGGTTTCCTGCGCTTCTCGCTGCCGATCGTGCCTGATGCGTCGCAAAGCCTCTCGGGCCTGATGATCACGCTGTCGCTGATCGCCGTCATCTACATCGGCCTGGTGGCTATCGTCCAGAAGGACATGAAGAAGCTGGTGGCTTACTCCTCGGTGGCCCACATGGGTTTCGTGACCCTGGGTTTCTTCCTCTTCAATACGGGCGGACTCGAAGGCGGCATCGTGCAGATGATCTCGCACGGCTTCGTGTCGGGCGCCATGTTCCTGTGCATCGGCGTGCTGTACGACCGCCTGCACAGTCGCGAGATTTCCGATTACGGTGGTGTCGTCAATGTGATGCCGCGCTTCGTCACGTTCTTTGTGTTGTTCTCGATGGCCAATGCCGGCCTGCCCGCCACGAGCGGCTTCGTCGGCGAGTTCATGGTGATCATCGCGTCGGTCCAGTACAACTTCTGGATCGGTCTGCTGGCGGCGACTTCGCTTATTCTGGGTGCCTCCTACTCGCTGTGGATGCTCAAGCGTGTGGCTTACGGTGAAATCACCAACGAGAAGGTGCGCTCCATGAGCGACCTCAACAGCCGTGAGTTCTTCATTCTTGGGATCCTGGCGATTGCCACGCTCTACATGGGCATTTATCCCAAGCCTTTCACGGATGTCATGCACGTGTCGGTGGACGCCTTGCTGCAGCACATCGCCATCTCGAAACTGTAAGCCCAGATGACCATGCAAAACTCTTTTGACTTCGCTTTGGCTGCGCCCGAGATCCTGCTTTTGATCATGGCGTGCGCGGTCCTGTTGATCGACGCTTTCGGCAAGTCGCAGACGCGTCACGTCACCTTTCTGGTAAGCCTGGGCACCCTGGTCGGACTCACCGTCGTCTCGCTGCTTCAGTGGAACGCCGGCGTGGCCGGGACCAGCTTCGGTGGCCTGTATGTGGTCGATCCGCTGGCACACTTCCTCAAAGTGGTGTCCTACCTGGCGGTCATCGCGACGCTGGTGTACGGCCGTGGCTACAACGAAGCGCGCGACATGACCCGCAACGGTGGCGAGATCTATTCGCTCACCCTGTTCGCCCTGCTCGGGCAGATGGTCATGATTTCGGCAGGCAGCCTGCTGACCGTATACCTGGGCCTCGAGCTGATGTCGTTCGCCCTGTATGCACTGGTGGCGGTGCGTCGCGATCACCTGGCCTCCAGCGAGGCTGCCATGAAGTACTTCGTGCTCGGCTCCATGGCCTCGGGCGTGCTGCTGTACGGCATGTCGATGATCTACGGGGCAACCGGCTCGCTCGATCTGGCACGCATCGCTGAAGTCATCGGCGCCGGCGACGCAGAGCGTCTGCCCCTGGTGTTCGGTGTGGTGTTCATTGTGACGGGTCTGGGCTTCAAGCTGGCGTCGGCGCCGTTCCACATGTGGACACCCGACGTGTACCAGGGTGCGCCTACCTCGGTCACGCTGATCATCGCTGCCGCACCCAAGCTGGCCGCCCTGGCGATCACGCTGCGTCTGCTCATCGACGGCCTGCACGGCATCGCCATCGACTGGCAGCCCATGCTCCTGCTCATGGCCGTGTTGTCGCTCGCGCTTGGTAACCTGACCGCGATCGTACAGACCAACTTCAAGCGCATGCTGGCGTACTCCACGATCTCGCACATGGGCTTCGTGTTCCTGGGCCTGCTTTCGGGCGTGGTCGACGGCAGCTCCGAAGGTGCCGGCCTGGCCTATGGCTCCTCGTTGTTCTACATGGTGATCTACGTTCTGACCACGCTGGTCACGTTCGGCATGATCATGCTGCTGAGTCACCGAGGATTTGAGTGCGAGAATATTTCCGACCTCAAGGGTCTGAACCGCCGCAGCCCGCTCATGGCCGCTATGTTGCTCGTTTCCATGTTCTCGCTCACGGGCATTCCCCCCATGGCGGGCTTCTACGCCAAGCTGGCCGTGTTGCAGGCGCTGATTGGCGCGGGCTACATCTGGATGGCCGTGTTCGCCGTGATCATGTCCCTGATCGGTGCCTTCTACTACCTGCGTGTGGTCAAGATGGCGTACTTCGACGAGCCCGAAGGCGAGGTCGGCCCCATCGATAACGGTGCGGTCACCAATGGCATCATGACCATCAACGGTGCGTTGGTGCTCATACTGGGCATTCTGCCCGGTGGCCTGATGGCCCTGTGCGTCAGCGTCATTCGTCAGTCGCTGCAGTTCTGAGTGATTGAATGAGTCAGTCGTTTGCCGTCTGGTTGTTGATTGGCCTGTCGCTGGTAACGGCAAACCTGCCCTTTCTAGTCGAACGCCCATTTCTGGCGCTGCCCTGGCGCCAGAAGGGCGAGGTCGAACGGCCTGCCTGGCTGAGCTGGCTGAGTGCCCTGGTGTTCTTTGGTCTGCTCGTCGGCCTCGGCTGGGCGGCCATGGCGCTGATCGGTCAAGGTCTCTTTGCGGCCACTGATGCGGCCTCTGTGGCGCGCTTTCTTGGCATTCTGCTGGCATTGACCGCCGCAGCGGCCCTGGTGCTGGCCTACCCGGGCTGGCGCAATCGTGGCCGGGTGGTGCAGAAATCGTTTTTCGAACGCCTGCTCGAATTTCTGGTGTTCTACGCCCTGGTGGGCGTCCTCGGGTTTGCACTCGAAGCCAATCTCGGCAACCGCTTCCAGCAGGGCTGGGAGTTCTATGCCATCACGCTCAGCCTCTTTGCAGTGCTGGGTTACCCCGGGTTCGTGTGGCGCTATCTCATGAAGCGTCGTTACGCCCGCGCCTGATACACACCTCGCATGTCACACCTGATTCTTCAGTCGCCCAGCCTGATGCCGGCGCACATCGAGCAGATTGCTGCCATTGTTTCGGCTTCCGGGGTGCAGGAACTCGGCCCGACGGCCGTGCGTCTGCTCGAAGCTGACGATTCCGAAAAGGCGGCCGTGGCGGCCCAGTGCGAAACCTATCGCATGGACTTCGCGTTTCTGCCGAAAATCGACCTGCTGCGTGAATGCCGCATACTGGCAATGGACATGGACTCCACGCTGGTCAGCATCGAATGCATCGACGAGATCGCGGACGCGGTGGGGCGCAAGGCGGAAGTGGCCGCCATCACCGAAGCCGCCATGCGTGGCGAGATCACCAATTTCGCCGACAGCCTGCGGCGCCGTGTTGCACTGCTCGAGGGCGTGCCTGAGTCGGCCTTGCTGGAAGTCTATGAAGAACGTCTGCGACTGAACCCTGGCGCCGAGCAATTGATCACCACCGTGAAGCGTCACGGGCTGAAAACGCTGCTGGTGTCCGGAGGCTTCACCTTCTTCACCGAGCGCCTGCGCGAGCGTCTGGGTCTCGATGCCTGCCACGCGAATGTGCTGGAAGTGGTGGATGGCCGCCTTACCGGTCGTGTGGTGGGCGAGATCGTTGACGCGCAAGGCAAGGCAGCACGCCTGGCGGAGCTGGCGGAAACACTGGGGGCCACGCGTGAGCAGATCATCGCCGTGGGCGATGGCGCAAACGACCTCGAGATGATGGCGCTGGCCCAGTATTCCGTGGCCTACCGTGCCAAGCCCGTGGTGCGTGAGCGCGCCGCCTTCTCGCTGAATTACAGCGCGCTCGACGCCATTCTGAACTGGTTCCGGCTCAGTTTCTGATCACGTGTCCGGCGTCTGCCCGGATACCTCGCGCTGAAAGGGCCCGCGCTGAGGGCCGGCCCTGCTCAGTTTGGCGCGACGCTTCATTTCAGCGGCTAGCGCAGCGCCTTCAGCAATTCGCGCAGCCCGTCGATACGAGCCTTGAGCGCCGCACCTTCCTTGAACTCGAGCCGCAGGCGGTCCTGACCCGAGAGGCGCAGGTCGCGGCGCTTCTGCACGAGCTCGATGATGCGCATGGGGTCGACCTGCGGCTTGCTCGAGAACTGAATGAGCGCGTGTGCCTCGGAGGCATCGATCTTGATGATTCCCAGCGGTTCAGCTAGCAGGCGCAGTCGGTGCGTCGCCAGCAGATTCTGCGCCGCTTCGGGCAGCCGGCCATAGCGGTCGACGAGTTCTTCCTGAATCTCGATCAGTCGATCCTCGTCGTGCGCGTGCGAGAGCTTCTTGTACAGGCCGAGACGCGCGTGAATGTCCGGGCAGTAGTCGGATGGCAGCAGCGCCGAGGCGTGCAGATTGACCTCGCACTGGGCGTCGAAGGGGGATTCCAGATCGGGCTCCTCGCCGGCCCGAAGGGCGCGTACGGCGGCGTTGAGCATGTCGGTGTACATCGAGAAGCCGACTTCCTGGATGTTGCCTGACTGCGATTCGCCCAGCACCTCGCCTGTGCCGCGAATCTCGAGGTCATGCATGGCCAGGAAGAAGCCCGAACCCAGTTCCTCCATGGCCTGAATTGCCTCGAGACGCTTCTTGGCGTTGGCCGTGATGGCATCTTCCGGCGGGGTGAGAAGGTAGGCGTAGGCCTGGTGGTGCGAGCGGCCGACACGGCCTCGAAGCTGGTGCAGCTGGGCCAGGCCGAGACGGTCGGCGCGGTGGATCACGATCGTGTTGGCAGAGGGCACGTCGATGCCGGTCTCGATGATGGTGGTGCACAACAGCACGTTGTAGCGCTGTTGATAGAAGCCCTTCATCACTTCTTCGAGTTCTCGCTCCGGCATCTGGCCGTGAGCAACGGCAATGCGCGCCTCGGGCACCAGCTCCTCGAGCATGGCGCGCCGATTGTGGATGGTCTCGACTTCGTTGTGCAGGAAGTAAGCCTGCCCGCCGCGTTTCAACTCGCGAAGCAGGGCCTCGCGGATCGTGCTCTTGTCTTCACGCCGCACGAAGGTCTTGATGGCGAGGCGCTTCTGCGGGGCCGTGGCGATGACCGAGAAGTCGCGGATGCCTTCGAGTGACATGCCCAGCGTGCGGGGAATTGGCGTGGCCGTGAGGGTGAGTACGTCGACCTCGGCGCGCAGCTTCTTGAGTGCTTCTTTCTGGCGCACGCCGAACCGGTGTTCTTCGTCGATGATGACCAGACCGAGCTTCTTGAAGCGCGTGTCGCGCGACAGGATCTTGTGCGTGCCGATCACGATATCGATGGCGCCGCTGGCCAGGCCTTCCTGAGCGGCGGTCACTTCCTTGGCGGAACGGAAGCGCGACAATTCGGCGACCCGCACGGGCCAATCGGCGAAGCGGTCGGCGAACGTCTGTGCATGCTGCTCCGCAAGCAGGGTGGTCGGGCAGAGCAGGGCCACCTGCATGCCGTTGGCCACGGCCAGAAAGGCGGCGCGCAGCGCCACCTCGGTCTTGCCAAATCCGACATCGCCACACACCAGGCGGTCCATCGGGCGGCCCGAAGTCATGTCCTCGATGACCGCCTGAATTGCCGCCGCCTGATCGGGCGTTTCCTCGAAACCGAAGCCTTCTGCGAAGGCTTCGTAGTCGTTCAGGGGAAGCTTGAATCGGAAGCCCTCGCGCGCCGCTCGCTGGGCGTTAAGCGCCAGCAGCTCGGCGGCGGCGTCGCGCACCTGTTTTGCTGCCTTGCGCCGGGCCTTGTCCCATTGGCCCGAGCCCAGTTGGTGAAGCGGGGCGCTTTCAGGGTCGGCGCCGCTGTAACGCGAGATCTGGTGCAGCTGGGCCACGGGCACATAAAGGGTGCTGCCACCCGCGTATTCCAGGTGCAGGAACTCCATGGCCCCTTCGCCGAGGTCCATTTCCTTCAGGCCCACGTAGCGACCAATGCCGTGCTGCGCATGGACGACCGGGTCGCCCTCGCGCAGTTCCGAGAGATCGCGCACCATCGATTCGACGTCGGTGCTGCGCTCCTGGCTGCGGCGCCCTCGACGCGGGCTGCGTGCCTGCGCGGGGTAAAGATCGTTCTCGGTCAGCAGCAGGGTGCCGTCGGCGGTGATGCCGAAGCCCGCCGACAGCGGCGCCACCAGCAGCGCGAACGGCGTGTCGCCCTTGAAGAAGTCGGCCAGGGTTTCGACGCTGGTGTCGGCCTGGATGCCGAATTCACGCAGCATCTGATCGAGCGTTTCACGTCGGCCCGCGGAATCGGCGCACAGGGCGATTCGCCCGGCATGGATGTCGAGAAGCCGGCGCAGGGCCGCGACCGGGTCCTCGGCCCGCCCGGGCACTGCG
>JAEZGR010000291.1 GCA_023437255.1 Pseudomonadota bacterium
GGCGAGCACCGATCTCTCGCGCACCGGTGTGGCCGGTACCCTCCATGCCCTCGCGGTGCAGCCGGCGCTCTGGGGAGCCTTCCTGTTCTTCGCGTGTAGTTCCATCGCGCTGTCGGCGATTCAGAACTACACCATTCCGATGCTTGGCAGCCTGTACGGCATTGACAAGGTGCTGGCTGGGTCGGCGTTGTCCGGTTACATGGTGGCCGCCGCTGCCGGCATGGTGGCGGGTGGGTTCGTGGTGTCGAGCACACCGCGCAGCGAACTCATCGTGTTCATCACGCTCGTATTTGCGGCGTTGTGCTTCATGTTGCTGGCGAGCGGCTGGGCAGGATCCGCGATGGCGCTCGTACTCGTGGCGCTCGCCGGTTTCTTCTCGGGGGTGGCGGGCCCTTCGCGTGACATGCTGATACGGCGGGTGGCACCCAAGGGTGCCACCGGCACCGTTTATGGTCTCGTGTATTCGGGGATGGACATCGGGGCGTCGCTCGCGCCGGTCGGGTTCGGCCTGCTGCTCGATGCCGGTCTTACCCGTGGCCCCTGGGTCGGGGCGAGCCTCAGCTTCGTGGCGGCAGCGCTGCTGGCCATCGCAGTCGGCCGTTCGGCCATTGCGCGCCGGGCGACAGCGCCGGTCTGAAGTGCGGCGGGGCGCCCGGGCCGCCCTTGCCGATCACTGACGCGCGGTGCGCCAGTCTTCGACCTCACGCGGATGGCTGCTGCGCCAAGGGTTGATGTCGAGCCCGCCGCGGCGCGTGTAACGCGCCATCACGAACAGCGATTCGGGCGAAAAGGTGCGCCACAGGTCGCAATACATGCGCTCCACGCAATGCTCATGAAATTCGGTATGGCGGCGGAATGACACGACGTATCGGAGCAGGGCGGCCGGGTTGATGCGCGGCCCGCTGTAACTGATCTGCACGCTGCCCCAATCGGGCTGGCCCGTTACCGGGCAGTTTGACTTCAGCAGATTGCTGACCAAGGTTTCCGTAACGACTTCATTGCCGGGCGCCGCCTGCAGCAACGTGGGGTCGGGTTCGTAGCGGTCGATCTCCACCTCCAGCGTGTCAATGCATGTTCCCGGCAGGGGGCGACACGCCTGGTGCAGGGCATCCAGACGCGTGTCGATCCACACATGCACGGGTGCCCCCGCAGCGCGGCTCAGGTCCTGGCGCAGCAGTTCGGCCACCTCGTGGGCACCCCCATACCGCTTCTCATTGAATGAGTTCAGGTACAGCTTGAATGACTTGGACTCAATGAGGCGGGGGCTGTCAGCCGGCACCGTGAAGCGCGCGATGGCCACCTGCGGTAGCCCGCGGGCATTCAGCCAGGACACCTCGTAGGCGTTCCAGATGTCGGCACCGTGCCAGAGCGGCAATTGCCCCAGGCTCCTTCTGTTTGCATCGCGGTCGATGGGGAACAGCAGGGTCGGGTCGTAGGTGTCGGGGTAGACCACTTCGCGCCCCAGTGGCGCGTCGGAAAGATCAGAGTGAGTCATGCGGTACTTGGGTGGGATTCAAGACCTCATTTTAGTCCGTTGATTTCGAGCTATGGAAAGAAGGTTTCACCATGTGGAATTTGAGTTTTGCGCCGCGTCGAAAAGCATTTCATTTTCGGAAACTCTATTTCATAGTTCGGAATACGTAATTCAGTATATTGATTTATAAGGGAAAAATACATTGTCTTATATAAGATAAAAGTCCTCTTTGCGCTGCACCATTCCACTAGAATTTTTCCATCGACATTTGGTTTTTCATCTCATCTCTAAGGGAATGTTCATGAGCACACGAGAAAACGAAATCCGCAATCTGCAGCGCCACTGGGCCGAAGATCCGCGCTGGCAGAGCATCAAGCGTGGCTACACCGCCGAAGAAGTGATTCGCCTGCGGGGTTCTGTGGTGGTCGAACACACGCTTGCCCGTCGCGGTGCCGAGAAGCTCTGGAAGCTGCTGCATGAAGAGTCGTTCGTCAATGCACTGGGTGCGCTCACCGGCAACCAGGCCATGCAGCAGGTCAAGGCCGGCCTGAAAGCCATTTACCTGTCGGGCTGGCAGGTGGCGGGCGACGCCAACCTGGCCGGCGAAATGTACCCCGATCAGTCCTTGTACCCAGCCAACAGCGTTCCCCAGGTCGTGCGCCGCATCAACAATGCGCTGGCGCGTTGCGACCAGATTCAGTGGATGGAAGGCAAGCAGCCCGGTGACGCCGACTACATCGATTATTTTGCCCCCATTGTGGCTGACGCGGAAGCGGGTTTCGGCGGTGTGCTGAATGCTTTCGAGCTCATGAAGGCGATGATCGAGGCAGGCGCCTCCGGCGTCCACTTCGAGGACCAGTTGGCCTCCGTGAAGAAGTGCGGTCACATGGGTGGCAAGGTGCTGGTCCCCACGCGTGAAGCCGTTGCCAAGCTTGTGGCGGCCCGGTTGGCGGCCGACGTGCTCGACGTGCCGACCCTGCTGGTGGCCCGCACCGACGCCGACGCGGCCGACCTGGTCACCAGCGACGTCGACGAGACCGACCGCCCCTTCATCACCGGTGAACGCACTGTTGAGGGCTTTTTCCGTACCCGCGCCGGTATCGATCAGGCCATTGCACGCGGCCTCGCCTACGCTCCGTACGCGGATCTGGTGTGGTGCGAGACCTCGACGCCCAACCTGGAGTATGCACGCCAGTTCGCCGAGGCGGTTCATCGCCAATTCCCCGGCAAGATGCTCGCATACAACTGCTCGCCGTCCTTCAACTGGAAGAAGAATCTCGACGACGACACGATTGCGCGTTTCCAGCGCGAGCTGGGTGCGATGGGTTACAAGTTCCAGTTCATCACGCTGGCAGGTTTCCACGCCCTGAACTACGGCATGTTCGAGCTGGCGCACGGCTACGCACGCCGCCAGATGAGCGCCTTCGTGGAGCTGCAGCAGAAGGAGTTCGCGGCTGCCGATCTGGGCTTCACTGCGGTCAAGCACCAGCGCGAGGTCGGCACCGGCTACTTCGACGCCGTCACGCAGGTGATTGAGGGGGGCCAATCCTCGACCACCGCGCTCACCGGTTCGACCGAAGAGGCGCAGTTCGAGGAATCGGCCGCCTGAGTTCTGTAAGCTGACTTTCGATAAACCCGGATCTTTCGGGCCGTAGTCTCAGGCAGAGTGGGGCGTTCGCACCCACACTGCCAGCGGGCTGCGGCTCTTTTTTTGATGTCGCGTGCCCCGGTACCCTTGCCGCAGTGCGTCAAAGCCCACATCGTTGATCTATATCAAGCATTGCCCGGAGGCGTAAGGGTATATTGCAGCGCATGAGCGCGATGTCCATCTTCTCACCACCTGTGGCGATGTCTGAAACAGACCGTCATCGGCGTCGACACATGCTCGCGCGTCTCGGGCTCGCCTGGCTTGCAATGATGCAGGTCATGATGTTCGCCTTTCCGGGCTATCTTCGTCACGAAGGCATGGCGCCCGACAATCTCGAGCTGCTCGATCAGGCCATCTTCCTCATGAACTGGGTGAGCCTGCTCATCACCGTTCCCGTCGTGCTCTACTGCGCGCAGCCGGTATGGGCCGGCGCGCTCAGTCGTCTGGCCAACGGCCGCATCACCATGGATGTACCGGTTGCGCTGGGTATCGCGGTGGCTTTCGTGCCCAGCGTGTATTCCACCTGGGCAGGCAGCGGCGAAGTCTACTTTGATTCGGTGGCCATGTTCGTGGCCTTCCTGCTCACGGCACGCTATCTCGAGCTCTGTGCCAGTCAGGCGGTGGCCGCGGGTCACGCCAACGCCGCCATCGAGGCATACCGCGATTCCGTTTCCGATCATGCCAACCGTCTGGCGTTTTGGTTCGTCACCGTTCAGGTGATCCTGGCCGTCGTCGCCGGTGCTGTCTGGTGGCTGTATATCGACCCGAGTCATGCAGTGCCGGTCATGGTGGCCATGTTCGTCATGAGCTGCCCCTGTGCCATGGCAATGGCTGTTCCTTCCAGTGTCTCTGCCGCGCATGCCTCCCTGGCGGCGCGCGGTTCCGTCTCCGAATCTGATGTCGCCCGACTGCTGGTGGCGACCCGTCGCGTCACGCGTCAGAACCTCTATGGTTCGATCGCGTGGCACCTGCTCATGACCCCGCTGGCAGCCATTGGCCTGGTGTCGCCCTGGGTGGCGGCGATCAGCATGCTGCTGTCGTCGCTGGCGGTGGCCGGCAATGCATGGCGCATGTACCGGCAGCAGAGCCGTGGCGCAGAACTCCCCGGCTGGCCGGCCGCGGCTGCCCGGGGCGGAGCATGACCGGCGCGCTATTGCTGCTTTTGCCGCTGGCGCTGGTCTTCGTACTGCTGATCGGCGGCTTGTTTTGGTGGGCCATCTTTTCCGGGCAGTTCGACGACGCGCAAAAGGGTGGGGAGTCCATCCTGCTCGATGACGATTCGCCCGATTCAAGCGATACCTCCAAGCTCAATAAGTAGCCACAAGAGTTGTTGCGGGGCACAAAAATGAAGCCGATGCCAGTGTTGTGGCAGGACCCGAACGGTTCTGTGGCGCCAATGCATCAGGCTTAAAACGGTAGATGGGGCATTGATTCAGATCAAGGCTGCGGGCCTGGTCATGGGGGATCATGCTCGCGGTTTGTTTTTTAATTACTGAGGGGAAGCTCATGGGTACTTCCGATACGCTCGGAAAGCAGCCTGAAGTCTTCAACTACGGCGTGGTGCGGCAGTTTGCGATCATGACCGTGGTCTGGGGCATAGTAGGTATGGCTGTCGGCGTCTGGATCGCCGCACAACTGATCTGGCCGGAATTGAACTTCGATATTCCGTGGCTCAGTTACGGCCGCCTGCGGCCGCTGCACACCAATGCGGTGATTTTCGCCTTCGGCGGCAGCGCGCTGTTCGCAACGTCGTATTACGTGGTGCAGCGCACCAGCCAGGCACGGCTGTTCAGCGACAAGCTGGCGGCCTTCACGTTCTGGGGCTGGCAGGCCGTCATCGTGCTTGCTGTCATCACGCTGCCCCTGGGCATCACCTCCACCAAAGAATACGCTGAGCTCGAGTGGCCCATCGACATTCTGATCACTCTGGTGTGGGTGGCATACGCTGTCGTGTTCTTCGGCACGATCGTCAAGCGCCGCGTCAAGCATATCTACGTTGCCAATTGGTTCTTTGGCTCGTATATCCTCACCATCGCCGTTCTCCACATCTTCAACAATCTGGAGATGCCGGTCACGCTGTGGAAGTCGTACTCGGTGTACGCCGGCGTACAAGACGCCATGGTGCAGTGGTGGTATGGCCACAATGCCGTGGGCTTCTTCCTGACCACCAGCTTCCTCGGCATGATGTATTACTTCGTGCCCAAGCAGGCTGAACGCCCCATCTTCTCCTACCGTCTGTCCATCGTCCACTTCTGGGCGCTGGCCTTTACGTACATGTGGGCGGGCCCTCACCACCTTCTGTACACCTCGCTGCCTGACTGGACCCAATCTCTGGGTATGGCCCTGTCGCTCATCCTGCTGGCACCTTCCTGGGGCGGCATGATCAACGGCATCATGACCATGTCTGGTGCCTGGCACAAGCTGCGTACCGACCCGATCCTCAAGTTCCTGGTCGTTGCGCTGTCGTTCTACGGCATGTCCACCTTCGAAGGCTCGATGATGTCGATCCGGACGGTGAACGCGCTGTCGCACTACACCGACTGGACCGTCGGCCACGTGCACTCCGGTGCACTGGGTTGGGTGGCCATGATCACCTTCGGCTCGCTGTACTACCTGATCCCGCGCCTGTTCGGTCGCACCGCCATGTACAGCGTGAAGGCCATCGAAGTGCACTTCTGGATCGCCACCCTGGGCGTCGTGCTCTACATCGCTGCGATGTGGATTGCCGGCGTGATGCAGGGTCTGATGTGGCGTGCCACCGGTCCCGACGGCACGCTCACCTACTCGTTCGTCGAAGCGGTGAAGGCAACCTATCCGTTCTATGCCATTCGTCTGCTGGGCGGTCTGATGTTCCTCTCGGGCGTTCTGATCATGTTCTGGAACACCATCATGACCGTGCGCGTTGGCGTCAAGGGTGTGAATCCCGAAGTCCCGCTGTACAGCCCCGATGCGCGTGACCCGGCCCTGCGTATGCCGGCTCCGGCCACCGCCTGAGGAGATTTTTAGAAATGGCGCAAGAAAAACACAAGCTTTTTTCCCACAAGACGCTGGAAGTCAACATCGGTTGGCTCATCGTCTTCAGCGTGCTGGTGATCTCGTTTGCCGGTCTGGCCCAGATCGTGCCGCTGTTCTTCCAGCACTCCACCACGGTGCCCACCGAAGGTGTCAAGCCCTACGATTCACTGCGTCTCGTAGGTCGCGACATCTACATCCGTGAAGGCTGTGTCAGCTGCCACTCGCAGCAGATCCGCATGCTGAGTTCCGAAGTGCAGCGTTACGGTCCATATTCGCTGGCAGGCGAGAGCGTGTACGAACACCCCTTCCTGTGGGGCTCCAAGCGTACCGGTCCCGACCTCGCGCGTGTGGGTGAGCGTTACTCCGATGACTGGCACCGTGTGCACCTGCGCAATCCGCGTGCGGTCGTGAAGGAATCCAACATGCCCGCCTACCCGTGGCTGCAATACAACTCGGTCGAGAACGTCGATGTTCAGGCCAAGATGCGTGCAATGCGTCGCATCGGTGTGCCCTACACCGACGAAGAGATGGCTGCAGCACCGGAAGCCCTCAAGGGCAAGACCGAAGAAGATGCCCTCGTGGCATATCTGCAGGGTCTGGGCGTGGCTGGTCGTGAAGCTGCCGCGCGGGCGGTCATGGAGGGAGGCATCCAATGATGGCACTGATCAATGGCCTGGCCACCATCCTGGTGATGGCCACCTTCCTGGGCATCTGCTGGTGGGCGTTTTCGCGGGGGCGTTCCGAAGCCAATCGCGAAGCCTCGATGCTGCCCTTCTCATTGCCCGACGAGCAAGTCACTGACAAGAAGGATTAGGAGCTCCCATGAATGACTTCGTAAGTAGCTTCTGGAGCTACTGGATTGCAATACTCGCGGTAGGCGGCGTGGTCTTCTGTCTGGCCCTGCTGTTTTCGCAGCGCGCCTGGCTGAAGCGCGACATCGACAAGGTTGAAGACACCGGCCACGTGTGGGACGGTGACCTCACAGAGCTGAACAACCCGATTCCCCGTTGGTGGACAGTGATGTTCGTTGGCCTGTGCGCAATTGGCCTGAGCATTTTCTATCTGTACCCGGCCCTGGGCTTCGGAAACGGCGCGACCGGTTACAGCGCTGCCCGTGAAGTGCGCGCCGATCAGCTGGCGATGCAGGAGCGTATCAAGCCGATTTACGCGCGCTATCAGGAAATGTCGTTCGAAGACGTGGCACGCGACCCCGCCGCTCGCGAAATCGGGCAGCGTCTGTTCCTGAACCACTGTGCGCAGTGCCACGGTTCCGATGCCCGCGGTGCGGCCAGCTTCCCCAACCTGACCGACGGCGATTGGCTGTGGGGTGGTTCGCCCGAACAGATCACGCATACCATCACCGAGGGTCGGCACGGCATGATGCCTCCCTGGAGTGCGCAGATCAAACCGTCCGAAGCCTCCGATATCGCACAATACGTGCGTTCGCTCTCGGGCCTGGCACACGACGCATTGCGTGTCGTGCCCGGCAAGCGCCACTTCGACACGTTCTGCGTGGCCTGCCACGGCGCCGACGGCAAGGGCAACCCGGCCATGGGCGCACCCAATCTGACCGACAACGTCTGGCTGCACGGAAGCTCCGAAGCCTCCATTGTGCAGACCATCCTGAACGGGCGCGAGAACATCATGCCCGCTCAGAAGAACGTTCTGACGGAAGATCAGATCCGCCTGTTGGCCGCCTGGGTTTGGGGCTTGTCGAACAACCCCGGCAGTACGGTCGCCGCAGCCAACTGAGTAAATGTAGTACCTCATCACTTCAAGGCAATATTCAATGAGCAGTCAGGAACCCACCGTCCGGCCCCGCAATGATGACGAAGCAGCTCCCGCGTGGCAGCCGCAACCCATCGCAAGGCCGGGTGGGGGCTCCTCACCCGTAGTTGAAAGGGCCCTGGCCGACGTCCGCAGCAAAATTTACCCACGGTCGGTCACGGGCTTTTTTGCCCGCTGGCGTGTGGCCCTGGTGGTGTTCACACAGCTCATCTTCTACGGTTTGCCGTGGCTGCAATGGAACGACCGCCAGGCCGTGTTGTTCGACCTGGGCGCACGTAAGTTCTACATCTTCGGCATGGTGCTTTGGCCGCAGGACATCATCTATCTCACCGTCCTGCTGGTGTTGTCCGCCTTTTCGCTGTTTCTCTTCACCGCCCTCGCGGGGCGGTTGTTCTGCGGTTATGCATGCCCGCAGACTGTCTATACCGAAATCTTCATGTGGGTCGAGCGCAAGATCGAAGGCGATCGCCTCGCCCGCATCCGTCTTGATGAGGCACCCTGGAGCCTTCGCAAGCTGCGCATCAAGGCGACCAAGCACATCCTCTGGATCGTGATCGCCCTGTGGACCGGCTTCACCTTCATTGGTTACTTTGCGCCCATTCGCGAACTCTTCGTTGGTGTGTTTGCGGGCACCCTGGGTTTCTGGCAGTGGTTCTGGATGTTCTTCTACGGATTCGCCACCTGGGGTAACGCGGGCTTCATGCGCGAGCAGGTGTGCAAGTACATGTGCCCCTACGCACGCTTCCAGAGCGTGATGGTTGACCAGGACACCTTCGTGGTCACGTACGACTATGTACGCGGTGAACCGCGCGGCGGCCGCTCGCGCCGTATCGATCACAAAGAAGCCGGCATGGGTGACTGCGTGGATTGCAGTCTGTGCGTGCAGGTTTGCCCCACCGGAATTGATATTCGCGAAGGAATGCAATACATGTGTATCGGTTGCGGCGCCTGTGTCGACGCCTGCGATACCGTCATGGACAAAATGGACTACCCGCGCGGGCTCATACGCTATACGTCGGGCAATGCCATCAAAGAGGGCCTCACGCAGCAGCAGGTGCGCAAGCGTGTCTTCCGGCCGCGCACCATCGTATACATGACCATACTCGGCGCGATCTTCGTTGCCTTCGTGGTGTCGCTGGCCACCCGCACGACGCTGCGCGTCGACGTGATCCGTGATCGCGGCATGCTGGGTCGCGAGGTGCCGGGCGGCATGATCGAGAACGTCTATCGCCTGCAGATCATGAACACCGCCGAAGAGTCGCTGTCGATTGATTTGTCGGCCACCGGTATTCCCGAGCTCACGCTCACGACCGCCGACGGTACGACCTCCCAGGTGACCGTTGATCCGGCCACGAACCGCCTCGTGCCCATCGTGGTGCGCATGCCAGTGGGGCAGGCCGATCCGGGTCTGCATGATATCGAGCTGCAGGCGAAGGCGGTTTCCGAAGGCGGTCGTGAAGTGATTGTTGTAGAACGTTCAAGCTTCTTCGTTCCCAACTGAATCGTGCATTACGTGTCGCTCAGCGGCCGGGTAATGTGATATGTTCAAACCTATCAGGCAGGTAACATGAAAAGCACCGATCAATCCAAACCGTGGTACCGCGAACCTTGGCCCTGGATCCTCATGGCGGGTCCGGCGCTTGCGATTGTCGGCTGCGGCATTACCATTTATCTGGCCGTAAGCAATTTTGGCGATCAGGAAATCCGTGACGGCGGCGTCAAGCGTGGCTTGGTGGTAACCAAGCCACAAATTGAAGCGGAGCCCCGGCGCTGATTGCAGGAGACCGTGCAATGAAGTGGCGTTCCTTGATGTGGATACTGTGGCCATCGTTTCTGGCCGCAGCAATGATGACGTTCTTTGTCTTTGCGCTCATCGATCCGCTCGACATCGTGATCTTCGGGCACATCCATGCCACCCGCATGCAGGCCTATGCGGTCGGATTCTTCTTCTTCTGGATCATGGCGGCCATTTCGAGCGCGCTTACGCTCAACATCGCACCGAAGCCACAGGAATACGACGAGTTCGGCGAACCCTTGAATTAGGGCGGGCGGCGCTCATGCGCTGCCAGGTGCAAGGAAGCAAGTGGGGTGGCGGCTCAGCCGCAATCGCTGCCGGCCAGTGCGCGCAGCGCCTGCATGTCAAGAATGTGCACTTCGCGCTGCTGAATCTTCAACAGGCCTTCGCGTGCAAAGCGTGAGAACAGACGGCTGACCGTTTCGAGCGTGAGCCCCAGGTAGTTGCCGATTTCCTCGCGACTCATGCGCAGCACAAACTCGTAGGGCGAATAGCCCAGCGCCGCGAGGCGGTGCGAAAGATTCAGCAGGAATGCAGCCAGGCGCTGTTCCGAGCGCAGTGCGCCCAGCGACATGACCAGCAGGTGTGAACGGTTGATTTCCTTGCTCATGAGGCGGCGGAACTGCTGCTGCAACACGGGCAGTTGCAAGGAAAGCCTGTCCATCTCGTCGAGGCGGATCACGCAGACTTCGCTGTCTTCCAGTGCAATGGCATGCGACACGTGAGTGTTGTCGACAAGGCCGTCCATGCCCAGGATTTCGCCGGGCAACAGAAAGCCGGTGATCTGAACCTGGCCGGACGCGTCTTCGAGTTGTGTCTTGATGGAGCCCGAGCGGATGCCGTAGACCGCTTCAGTTTTATCGCCCAGATGGAAGAGGGCGGTGCCCTTGGGCAGACGTATGCGCTCCTTGATCAGCTCGTCGAGCCGTGAGACGTCGTTGCGCGCCATGCCGAGCGGAAGACAGATTTCGCTTAGCATACAGGTCGAGCAACGCGTAGAATCGGGAGAGACAGAGATTCGTTTTTGCATACGTCAGAAGGACGCCACTACGGGCGGAAACTGCGCGGCATTCCCAGCCGTTTGATATGGATCAAGTATAAAGGATTACACGGTATCTGTCCCGATGGTTTCGGGCTTTAATTTGTGGTATATGGGCGGCGCGCTCGGGTGTCATTGCGCCTGACCGTGGCTGAGAAGACACACTGCGTCAGCTTGTTTCCCAGTAATCCGGCGACGAATAATGCTGCTTGAGGAACTCAAGAAACAGCCGCAGACGCTGCGGCAGGTGCTTGCGCTCAGGAGTCAGCGCGAATATACCATTTGGCGGCGCAGCAAATTCCTCGAGCACGGGAACCAGGCGGCCTTGCGCGATATCTTCTCGCACTTCCCATAACGAGCGCCATGCCAGACCAATACCGGCGAGTGTCCATTGATGCAGCACCGAGCCGTCGCTGCAGGCCAGGTTGCCCTTGACGCGTATGGCCCGGATCTGGCCGTTCTGACGCAGCAGCCAGCCTTTTGCCTGGTTACCTTGCAGGCCGAATGAAAGGCAATTGTGATCAAGAAGATCTTCTGGCGTGTTGGGGCGGCCATGGCGCTGCAAGTAAGCGGGTGCCGCCACGATCACACGTTTGTTGTCCGCCAGCCGCTGGCCGACGATCCGGGAATCTTCGAGTTCGCCGATGCGAATCGCGCAGTCATAGCCTTCTTCTATAAGATCGACAAGGCGGTCGCTCAGATCGAGACTGATGCTCACGTCGGGGTAGGCGGCGATGAACTCGGGAAGCAGCGGCGCAATGTGGCGCCGCCCGAAACCGGCGGGTGCACTCACACGCAAATGTCCCGAGGGCCGCACGCTGCCCTGCGATACGCGCGACTCAACGTCGTTCAGGTCGCGCAGGATGCGTTGGGCCTCTTCAAGAAAGGCGCTGCCTTCCGACGTGAGTGACATGCGGCGGGTCGAACGTACCAGCAGCTTGATGCCCAGCCGGGCTTCCAGCGCATTGATGCGTCGGCCCATCATGGCGGGCGCAATGCCTTCCTGACGAGCCGCGGCCGACAGACTGCCCAGGGTAGCGACGGCCACGAAACTTTCCAGCTGTTTGAAACGACTCATGCGGTCCTCGCAGCGTGAGAGTGGCCGGCAGGGGTGTGGGCGTGGTGGCGGCTCAACCCGGCACTATGAGGGCCATCAGTTTGGCGCGTACGGCAGCGAGTTCTTCGGGGCTGGCGCGCCCCTGATGACTGATCTTGATGCCCGGCCAGCCCAGGCTCTTGACCTGATCGGCCAGCACGGTCTGGCCACTGGCTGCAGCCAGCGGCACTTCGAACGGATAGCCTTTTGCCTCGGGGGCGATGGCGCAGCACATCATGAGGCCGGATTTCTTGTTGTAGACGGCCGGGCTGATGACCAGCGCCGCCTTGTAATCGGGCCCGCGATGCCTGGGCGGCAGTTCAAAGTGAACGTGGACGATGTCGCCGGCTTCGGGGGTGTAACGTTTGCTCATGGTGCGGGGCCTGGAACTGGGCTACATGGAACCGAAATCGACTTCGGGATGGGTGTTGGAA
>JAEZGR010000001.1 GCA_023437255.1 Pseudomonadota bacterium
GTACACCCGCATGGTTCGCAAGGCGGCCGCCGAAGAGCTCACCAAGGTCAAGGCATCGGCCGATGCCGGCAACGCCGCGGTCCTGCGTCGTGCACAAAAGCTGCTCGCACGCGACGACAACAAGCTCGCGCCGGCCCAGCTGGCGGAAATCGAATCGGTGCTCGCACAGCATCAGTCGCTCTCCACCCTGGTTCAAATGCGCGCCGAACTGGCCCGCCTGTGGGAAAGCTCCAGTGCCAGCAGTGAACAGCTCCTGGCTGATCTCCAGGCCTGGTGCCAGCGCGCTCAGCAAAGCGGTATCGAAAGCCTCGAACAGTTCGCCCTGCGTCTGCGCCGCTACGCGGCATGATCGAAGGGCTCAACCCACAGCAGCAGGCAGCGGTGCAGTTGCCTGCTGCACACGCTTTGGTGCTGGCGGGGGCGGGTAGCGGCAAGACACGCGTGCTCACCACGCGCATCGCTTGGCTGATTCAGACCGGCCAGGTGAGCCCCGGCGGCGTGCTGGCCGTCACCTTCACCAACAAATCCGCGCGCGAACTGCTCACCCGGCTCACGAGCCTGTTGCCGATCAACACCCGCGGCATGTGGGTGGGTACGTTTCACGGCCTGTGCAACCGGTTGCTGCGCGCGCACCATCGCGACGCCAACCTGCCGCAGACGTTCCAGATTCTCGACAGTCAGGACCAGCTTTCGGCCATCAAGCGGCTGCTCAAGGCGGCCAACATCGACGACGAGAAATTCCCACCTCGCGACGTGCAGCGTTTCATCAACGCTGCCAAGGAAGAGGGGCTGCGCCCCGATGCCGTCGAGGCGCACGATCCGTTCCGGCGCCGCATGGTCGAAATCTATGCGCTGTACCAGGCGCAGTGTGAACGCGAAGGCGTCGTGGATTTTGCTGAACTGCTGCTGCGTGCCTACGAGCTGCTGCAGCGCAATGCCCCCGTGCGCGAACACTATCAGCGGCGCTTTCGTCACATTCTGATCGACGAGTTCCAGGACACGAACTCCCTGCAGTACAAGTGGATCAAGTTGCTGGCGGGCACCGAGGCGGCGGTCTTTGCCGTGGGCGACGACGACCAGTCGATCTATGCCTTCCGGGGTGCCAACGTGGGCAACATGGCCGACTTCGAGCGCGACTATGCCCAGGGCAACGTGATCCGCCTGGAACAGAACTACCGTTCCTATGGGCACATTCTTGACGCCGCCAACGCGCTGATCGCGCACAATACCGGTCGCCTTGGCAAGAACCTCTGGACCGATCAGGGCCACGGTGAGCCGATCCGCATTACCGAGCAGGCCTCTGATCTTCTCGAGGCCCAATGGGTGCTCGACGAGATCCGGGCGCTGGTCAATGAGGGGCGCAGCCGCAGCGAGATCGCGATTCTGTACCGCAGCAATGCGCAGTCGCGGGTGATCGAGCACGCACTGTTCTCGGCGCGCATCCCCTACCGCGTGTATGGTGGCCTGCGCTTCTTCGAGCGCCAGGAGATCTAGCATGCGCTGGCCTATTTGCGCCTGCTCGACAATCCGCACGACGACACATCGTGGCTGCGCGTCATCAATTTCCCGACCCGCGGCATCGGTGCACGCAGTATCGAGCAGCTCGCCGACATTGCCCGCGAGCAGGGCAGCAGCCTGTATCGGGCCGCGCCGCTCGTGCCGGGTCGTGCGGGCGCGGCAGTGGCACGTTTCGCCGCATTGGTTCAGCAGCTGGCCCACGATGCCCAGTCGCTGACGCTGCCCGAACTCATCGAACACGTGGTGCGCGAAAGTGGCCTGGCGGCGCATTACGAAGCCGACCGCGAAGGCCAGGACCGCCTGGAGAACCTCCAGGAGCTGGTCAATGCCGCTACGGTGTTCAGCAGCGAAGAGGGTTACGACGGCTTGCCAGCCGGCCGTGCGGTCGAAAGCACCAGCGCGGCGAGCGCCGAAGACTATGCCGCAGATTTTCCGGCAGCGCCGGCCATGTCGCCGCTCGCCGCCTTCCTGTCGCACGCCTCTCTCGAAGCGGGCGAAAACCAGGCGGCCGCGGGCGAAGACGCGGTTCAGCTCATGACGGTCCATGCCGCCAAGGGGCTGGAGTTCGACGTCGTGTTCATCACGGGTCTGGAAGAAGGCCTGTTTCCACACGAAAACAGCATTCTGGAAGCGGCCGGGCTCGAAGAGGAGCGCCGTCTGATGTATGTGGCGATCACGCGTGCGCGCGAACGCCTGTATCTCACCCTGGCCCAGAGTCGCATGTTGCACGGCCAGACCCGCTATGCGCTGCGTTCGCGCTTTCTCGACGAGATTCCCGAAGAGCATGTGAAATGGCTGTCGCCGCGCGAATCCACCCACCCGGGCGCGGCGGGCATGGGCACGTGGGGCGGGGCTTTCCGGCGCGGGCGAGGTTTTTCGCAGCCGGCATCGAGTCTCACTCCCACCACGCCGCGGTCGGTGACTTCAACGGTGACCGTGGGGCAGCAGCAGTTCCGGATCGGAACAGGGGTGCGCCACGCGCGTTTCGGTGAAGGCACCGTGCTCTCGCTGAGCGGCAGTGGCAATGACGCCCAGGCGCAGATTCAGTTCCGCGACGTGGGCGTCAAAACGCTGGCACTGGGCATCGCCCGGCTGGAGATCATCACGTAGGCTGGAACTCGCGGTCAACGGCTTCGAGCTGTTCCTGCAATTCCAGCCAGCTTTCCTCAAGCTCACCGTGTCGCTTGCTCAGCTCGCCGTGTTCGCTCAGCACGCGCAGGCGTTCCTCGCGCCGCTCATCGGTGTACAGATCCGCGTCGGCGATCACCTCGTCGAGGTCGGCCAGTCGTTTGGCCGCCAACTCCATCTCGGTTTCCACCTTCTTCAGGCGGGTTTCCAGCGGCTTGCGGCGTACCGCGCGTTGCTGGCGTGTCTCGGCTTCGAGGCGGCGCTGCGTGCGCCTGTCGACCGTACCCGCTTCAACGGCTTCTGCCTGGCGCTCGTCGCGTTCCTGTGAACGCAACTGACTGCTGCGCTCGGCCAGCCAGCTGCGATAGTCTTCGAGGTCGCCGTCGAACGCCTGCACGCCGCCGTCTGCGACGATCCAGAAGCTGTCGACCGTGGTGCGCAGCAGGTGCCGATCGTGCGAGACGAGCAACATGCTGCCGCCAAATTCTGCGAGTGCCGTGGCAAGCGCCTCGCGCGTTTCCACGTCAAGGTGGTTGCTCGGTTCGTCGAGCAGCAGCAGATTCGGCTTGCGGCGCACGATCAGCGAAAGCGCCAGGCGCGCCTTTTCTCCGCCCGACATCGGCCCCACCGGGGCATTGACCGTATCGCCGCTGAACCCGAAGCTGCCCAGGTAAGAGCGCAGTTCCAGTTCGCGAGTGTCGGGCTCCATGCGCTGCAGGTGCTGCAGTGGCGTGGAGTGGATGTCGAGCATGTCGAGCTGGTGCTGAGCAAAATACCCGACCTCCAGTCCTTTGGAGGCGGTGCGCTTGCCCGCCAGTACAGCCAGTTCGCCCGAGAGCGTCTTGATCAGCGTACTCTTGCCGGCGCCGTTGACGCCGAGAATGCCGATGCGGCTGCCGCCACGCACCATCAGTGTCACGTTGCGCAAGACAGGCGTGGCATTGCCATCGGCCTGGGGATAGCCCGTGCTCACATCATCGAGCACCAGCAAGGGGTCGGGCATGGATTCCGGCTCGGGAATCCGGATCGCAATGCCGGACTCGGCATGTATGGGGGCCAGCTTCTCCATGCGCGCCAGCGCCTTCACACGGCTTTGCGCCTGTTTGGCTTTGGTGGCCTTGGCCTTGAAGCGGTCAATGAAGCTCTGCAGCCGGGCGCTTTCCTTCTGCTGGCGTTCCCAGGCCAGGCGGCCCTGGCGCAGACGCTCGCTGCGTTGCTCCAGGAAGTCTTCGTAGCCGCCCCGGTACCGGATCAGCTTGCCGTGGTCGAAGTGCAGAATGGCGCGCGCCACGGCGTCGAGAAACTCGGTGTCATGCGAAATGAGCATGACGGTGCCGGGGTAGGCGCCCAGCCAGCGCTCGAGCCACAGCATGGCGTCGAGATCCAGGTGGTTCGTGGGTTCGTCGAGCAGCAGCAGGTCGGAGGGTGCCATCAGGGCACGTGCCAGGGCCAGACGCATGCGCCAGCCCCCTGAGAAGCTGCCCACCGGGTTCATCCATTGATCCGGCCTGAAACCCAGACCCGCCAGCAGCTGCTCGGCGCGCGAGGGAGCCGACCAGGCGTCGGCTTCGATCAGCGCCTGTTCGAGTTCGGCGATGCGTTGCCCGTCGTCGGGACTGACGGAGGCTCGCTCGGCTTGCAGACTGCGCAGATGGCGGTCGCCGTCGATGACGAACTCGCGGGCAGGGCGATCGCGTTCGGTGATTTCCTGTTCGACGCTGACGATGCGCCAGGCGGCCGGCAGGTCGAGCGCCCCGGCGTCGGCATCCAGCCGACCTTCCAGGAGCGCGAAGAGGGTGGACTTGCCCGCGCCGTTCTTGCCGACGATACCCACGCGCTCGCCGGGATTGACGACGAAATCTGCGCCATCGAGAAGTACCTTGGTACCGCGCCTGAGAACTATGCCTGTACCGCGTATCACGACGTCAATTGCTCCCGGGTAAGAAGCAGGATCTGGTCATCGCTGCCTTCGGTGGCCAGCCATACCGGCTCGAGTTCCGGGAAGGCAGCCTGGAAGTGATCGATCTCGTGGCCGATTTCCAGTAGCAGAACCCCTGCGGGCGCCATGCGCGCGGGCGCATCGGCCAGAATTCTGCGTACCAGGCTCATGCCGTCGAGCCCCCCGGCCAGCGCCATGTGCGGTTCGTGCCGGTACTCGGGCGGCAACGCGTCCATGGAATTCTGGTTCACATAGGGCGGGTTGCAGATGATCAGTTCGTACTGCTCATTGGCGGGCAGCGCGCTCATGAGGTCGCTCTGGATGGCCTGCACCCGATCCTCCAGGCCATGCAGCGCAATGTTCTTGCGTGCTACTTCGAGTGCGTCGGCCGAGAGGTCGACGGCGTCGACCTGCGCATTGGGAAAGGCGTGGGCCGTGAGTATGGCCAGGCATCCGGAACCCGTGCAGAGGTCGAGTGCGCGTGTGATGGACTCCGGATCTTCGATCCACGGGTGCAGGGCATCGGCGAGCAGTTCCGAAATCGGTGAGCGCGGAATGATGACCCGCTCGTCGATGACAAAACGGTGGCCCTGCAGCCAGGCCTCGCCGGTCAGATAGGCGGCCGGCACGCGCTCCTCGCAGCGACGTTGCAGCAGCTGCAGAAAACGCGCGCGTTCCTCGGGCAGAACGCGGGCGTCGAGAAACGGCTCCAGGGTGTCGGGCGGCAGGCTCAGCGTGTGCAGCAGCAGATAGACCGCCTCGTCCCAGGCATTGTCGCTGCCGTGCCCGAAGACGAGGTCGGCCCGGTGAAAGCGGCTCAATGCGTAGCGCAGCAGGTCGCGCAGCGTATGCAGGTGCGCCGCACTGGCGGCGGAGGGTTCTGGCATGGGGAATTCCGGTTGGGGGTCAGCCGGGCAGCACACGTTCCAGCAGACCCCGGTAGATGTCTTTCAGCGGTTCCAGGTCGGCCACGGCAACGTGTTCGTTCACCTGGTGGATGCTGGCGTTGATGGGACCGAATTCTACAACCTGGGGGCAAATGCGGGCGATGAAGCGCCCGTCGGAAGTGCCTCCGGTGGTCGAGAGCTCGGCCTGCCGGCCCGTGACTTGGCTGATGGCCGCGGTCAGCGCGGTACTCAATTCGCCTTCGGGGGTCAGAAAGGGTTCGCCACCCAGGGTCCAGACAATATCGTAGTCGAGCTGGTGCCGGTCAAGGATATCAAGCACCCGTTGCTTGAGGTCGTCGGGCGTACTGGCGGTGGAGAAGCGGAAATTGAAATCGAGCACGGCGGTTCCGGGCACCACGTTCGTGGCGCCGGTGCCCGAATGCAGGTTCGACACCTGGAACGTGGTGGGTGGGAAATAGGCGTTGCCGTTGTCCCAGCTCTGCGTCGTGAGCTCGGCGAGTGCCGGTGCCAGCAGATGAATGGGGTTGCGCGCCAGGTGGGGATAGGCCACGTGCCCCTGCCTGCCCAGAATGGTGAGCCGGCCGGACAGCGAGCCGCGACGGCCGTTCTTGATCATGTCGCCCAGGGCACGGACCGAGGTCGGTTCCCCCACCACGCAGTA
Source organism: Pseudomonadota bacterium (assembly GCA_023437255.1). Taxonomy (GTDB): domain Bacteria; phylum Pseudomonadota; class Gammaproteobacteria; order Burkholderiales; family Burkholderiaceae_B; genus Yanghanlia. Next base: position 6,155 of record JAEZGR010000001.1, read on the forward strand.
ATCGGGGCGTTCGCCGCGTGTTGCCAGCGCCTCGCACACCTTCACCGTGCCGTTCAGCGCCGGCCCTTCTTCATCGGAAGTGATGAGCAGGCCGATCGAACCGGCGTGATCGGGGTGAGCGGCGACGAATTCCTCGACGGCCACCACGAAGGCCGCAATGGAGGTCTTCATGTCGGCCGCACCACGGCCGTACAACATGCCGTCGCGTACGTCGGGCGCGAACGGGTCGCTTTCCCAGCGTTCAATCGGGCCGGTGGGCACCACGTCGGTGTGGCCCGCGAAGATCAGCAGCGGACCGTCGGTGCCGCGCCGTGCCCAAAGATTGGTGACGTCGTCGAACACCATCGATTCACAGCGGAAACCGACAGCCTCGAGGCGCCGGGCCAGCAACTGCTGGCAACCGGCGTCGTCGGGGGTGACCGACGGACGCGCGATCAGTTCGCAGGCGAGGTCAAAAACGTTTGCCATCAGGTCCTCAGCAGATCGTTGATGCTGGTCTTGGAGCGGGTCTGCGCGTCGACGCGCTTGACAATGACGGCACAATTCAGACTGTGCGAGCCGTCGGCTGCCGGCAGCGAGCCCGGAACGACGACCGACCCGGCCGGTACGCGGCCGTAATAGGTTTCGCCGGTACTGCGATCATAGATGCGGGTGCTCTGGGAAAGGAATACGCCCATGGCCAGCACGGAGTTCTCTTCCACAATGACGCCTTCGACGATTTCGGAGCGGGCACCGATGAAGCAGTTGTCTTCGATGATGGTCGGGTTGGCCTGCAGAGGCTCCAGCACGCCGCCGATGCCCACACCGCCCGAGAGGTGCACGTTGCGGCCGATCTGCGCGCATGAACCCACGGTGGCCCAGGTGTCGACCATGGTGCCTTCACCCACATAGGCGCCGATATTGACGAAAGAGGGCATCAGCACGACGTCGCGGGCAATGTAGGCGCCACGGCGTGCGGTGGCGGCCGGTACGACCCGGAAGCCGCCTCGGGCGAAGTCCTCTGCACTGTAGTGATCGAACTTGCCGGGCACCTTGTCGTAAAAGCGCATGGCGCCGGCATCGAGCATGCGGTTTTCCTGAATGCGGAAGGAAAGCAGCACTGCTTTCTTGAGCCACTGGTGCACGTGCCATTCGCCATCGATCTTCTCGGCTACGCGCAGGCTGCCATCGTCGAGACCGTCGAGGGCGCGAGCGATGGCATCACGCACGTCGTCGGGTACGGCCGATGGGCTGAGGAGGCTGCGTTCTTCCCAGGCGCGTTCGATGATGGCTTGGAGGTCAGTGCTCATGTGTGGTTTCCTGATAGGAGGTGCAGAATTCGGCGATACGGTGGGCGGCTTCGATACAGTCCTCTTTCGAGGCCCCCAGGGCGATACGGATTCGGTTGCGGCCGGGGTTGATGCCGTGGGCTTCGCGGGCCAGATAGCTGCCGGGCAGTGCGGTGACGCCCGTCGCGGCATACAGGTCGCGAACGAATACGGTGTCGTCGACCGGCGTGGGCGCCCACAGAAAGAAAGCAGCCTGGGGGTGTTCCACGCCCAGCGCGGGGCCAAGGATCGGCATGACCGCCTCGAACTTCTCGCGGTACAGGCGGCGGTTCTCGCGCACATGCGCTTCGTCGTTCCAGGCGCAGATGCTGGCGTCGGCCACCACGCGGCTCATTGCGCTGCCGTGGTAGGTGCGGTAGAGCAGAAAGCGCTCGAGCAGTGCCGCATCGCCGGCCACATACCCTGAGCGCAGGCCGGGTAGACTGGAGCGCTTGGAAAGGCTCGAGAACGAAACCAGACGGCGGAAGTCGCTGCGCCCCAAGCGCACGGCGGCCTGCAGGGACCCCACGGGTGGCTGTGCTTCGTCGAAATAGATTTCGGAATAGCACTCGTCGGCCGCCACCACGAAATCGTATTGATCGGAAAGCTCGAAGAGGCGCTGCCAGTCTTCGATCTGTAGCACATGGCCGGAGGGATTGCCCGGCGAACAGATGTAAACAAGTTGGGTCTGCGCGAGCACGTCTTGGGGAATCGCGTCCCAGTCATAGC
>JAEZGR010000022.1 GCA_023437255.1 Pseudomonadota bacterium
CCCAGCCCCAGCCATTGCCGGCTTGTCTGACGGAGGCGTCGCTGCCGCTGGCGGCCTGGTAAAAATGGGCACCTGCATAATCGAGACGGCTCTGCTCGATGGAAGCGGTATTGAAGCTTCCCGGCGCGTCGATTTCGGCCCAGATCCGGTTGCTGCGGGTCTGGTCGATCGAGTGGTCGTTGTTCCAGCCGGATGTATTGATGCTCGCCTCGACGCTGGAACCGTCATTGTTGTATTGCTCGATAACGGCCGAACTGAAGCCGCCCGACTGATTGACGGTCGCGTCGGCTGCCAGGGCTGCCGATGACATCCCGTAGGCCAGCGTAATACCCAATGCGAGTACGGATAGTTTCACATTCATGGTGATGCTCCTAATGGTGCACATTGACCTGCACTAAGGGCCGGATCGAGTGGCACCGCACCGTTGGCCCGACTCCGGTGCAGTGCAGTCGGCTGCTAGCCGACATACACGGATCGGCGCGTCACGATGACGGAGGCGCGGATCCTTCTCCCGCATCGGGAGGCAATACCTTGGGGGCTGCAGTGTCGGTGGGCATCTGCACCACGTTGAAGACACCTTCGCCCGCAGCCAGATACCGCTGTATCAGCGGCGAATTCCAATCGGCTTCATTCCTCAGCCGCCAATTGCCGTCTTTGAGACCCTGTATGGTCAGATGAATCACGGCGGCTTCAATGGCTTCCTTCACACTCAGTTGAGCGGGTTCGTTCTTGGTGATGCCAGCTTCGAACTCCAGCAGGTCCGTGTAATTCACGAACTTGTAGATACTGGGCGTGATCTCGTACGAGAAAATCGTTTTTGTCGTCGACACGGAGTGCAGGACAGCGCCTGTGCGGATGTCGATGCTGCGCAGATTGATGGTGACCTGATCCATCCGGTATTGGGTAGACGCCCCAACACCCAGAAACCGTGCGCCGATGCCGCCCGTGCGCAGGTTGCTCTCGTAGGCGATGATGCCGCCGTCAAGCAGAATGGAGGCCGGCAGCAGAGGTGGCACGTCTCCGTTTGCGCCGTTATCGGGGTGTTCACGCGCCCGGACGATCCGTCGCTCGGTCAACAGTTCCTGAAGACTTTCGCGCTCGACCGGCGTGAACCAGCCGGAGTCCTTGAGCGCCTTGATCAGCATCGAGGCCGCACCCTGCGTCACCGAGGTCGAGAACGAGCTGTCCGGCGCGGGCTTGTATTGACCCGTCTGGTCGCGGAAGCCATACACGGCTGCGATGACCTTGCCGCGCGGCGGCGGCAACTGTGCGAGGTCTCGGGTGGAAGGCGAGGGCGGCGTGAGGGTCGCGGCAGTGGTCAGTTGAACCGGTTCGCTGGGCGGTGCCGCACACGCGGCGAGTCCACCTAGCAGGCTCAATACAGCCGTTCCACGCATCAGCCTCGTTGGCCATGGGCGGCTGGACATGGCGCGATCGGGGTGTCGGGGCGCTTTCATTGGCTGCTCACCATGAAGGCCGTGGTGGCGCCGGTCAGCTTGTCGGTGGTGGTCACGTTCAGCATGCCGTTGCCCATGTCGGCGATATTGATGAGGAAGTTGTCTGTTTCGAGGTTGCCCGGAATCAGATTGCCGTTTGGCCCGATGATCTTCGAGGTGGCCGCCGTGGTCAGACGATTCACCACTTGCCGCTCAAGGGCTTCGTTGAACTGCTCCAGGGGCGTCTTTTCCTCGAGCCCGGTTTGGTCCTCGATGCCCGGATCAGTATGTGTCTTGGTCGCCAGGGCCTGGTTCAACAGCACATTTCCGTAGCCGGGATTGCCGCCGAATGAGGGGTTGCGTGGGTAATAGATGAGTTCAGTGGCGAGGGCCTGTCCTGAAAACGTTGCGGCGGAGATCAGTAGGGCGGCTCTTAGACTGCCTGAGCGGATGAATGACATGGCTGCTCCTCTTCAGAGTTCCTCGGGACCCAGATCCGGGTTCCGGGTGGTGAGTCGTTCCAGTTCGCGCTGGGAAATGTTGCTGAGTACCTGCTCAACTGCCGCTTCGCTGATCTCCCGGGTCGCAGCGCGTGCGGGGGGCAGGAAGGCATGAAACATTTTCTGCTGCCGATACATGACCCAGATCTCGCTGCCGAACCGCGCAGTCGGGCGTTCGTAGATGGATATGGCGTAACGTGCGGCGTTTTCGTCCTGACGCCAGCGGGTCGAGAAGTACTGATAGAAATCCTTCCCCAGCACGGTGACGGTTCGATTCACAACAACCCCTCCCAGCGGATCCGTGAATACGCGGTCGATCGCTTTGCGGGGGTCATTGGGGGTATCGCGGGCGGCGCGGGTGCGGGCGAGTTCTTGCGCCTGTGCCGCCTCATCGCTTGCTTCGGCACCACGGGCGGCAGATGGCGTGATGAACAGCAAAGGCACCGCAGTGGCAAGCATCGCGCAGCAGGAGATTACGGCGTTCGAGTGCAAGCCGTTCGGCCGTTCAACGGGCGATGACCGGGTGTTGCTGCGGCGTGAAGCGTGTACCTCAACCATGCTCTGACCCATCCTGCAAGGAAAGACTGCGTTTTTCCTACATTCCGTCGCAAGCTCGCAATCGCTTGTATGGCCTGTATCTTATGGAAACCGACTTTGCGAAACATGCGCCTTTCGGGGGGAGTGCTCACAGGCTGATGGCCGTCAGACCTTGGGCTTACGCTCATTGGGGGAGTAGGGGAGACGAAAGAGGATGCGCCGCCAGCGCCCGTGAAATGGACGTGCGGAACACAAAAGAAGGGGCCGACGTTGTGTCGGCCCGCTCGATGGAGATCGATCAAATGGCGGAAAGGGTAAGCCCTGACTCAACCATTTCAGATCCGGTAATGCAAAAAGCCTGACCAGCAGGCCAGGCTTTGTGTGTGTACGGAAACCCCGGATCAGGGCTTGATCGCGATCTTCAGGACACCGTCGCGCTGGTTCGCAAACAGGTCATAGGCGGCCACGATGTCATCGAGTGCGTACTGGTGGGTGACCAGCACACCGAGATCAAGCCGTTCTGCAGCCAGCACGTTCATCAGGCGGCGCATGCGTTCCTTGCCACCCGGGCACAGCGCCGTATTGATGCGGTGATCGCCCAGGCCTGCCGCAAATGCGTCTGCCGGAATGGTGAGATCGGTGGAGTACACACCGAGGCTCGAGAGCGTGCCGCCGGGTTTGAGAACCCGCAGGCAAGACTCGAACGTGCCTTGCGTGCCCAGCGCTTCAATGGCCGAATCCACGCCGCGGCCGCCGGTGAGCTTCATGATCTCGTCAACGACATCGCAGTTGTGGAAGTTCAAGGTGACGTCTGCACCCATTACTTTGGAG
>JAEZGR010000059.1 GCA_023437255.1 Pseudomonadota bacterium
TGCAGTCATCGGCGCCCACCGTGGCCCTCGACGGCGGCGCAGAGCCGCTCGCCCGAACCCTCGATCGCGTGGCCGCGCAGCTCGGTGTGCTTTGGCGTTATGCCGACGATCGGCTCGAGTTCTATCGAACCGAAACTCGCGCCTTCGATGTCAGGGTACTGACGCTTCAAGCCGCGGCCGAGGCTTCGCTGGGGCTGCGCAGCGATGCTTCGCGGCAGGGTTTCGCGAGCACGTCGAGCACCGAATTGGTACTGCCGAGCCAGGACCTGTTGGCTACCGTGCGGGCCCGCATAGAGCCCTTTCTGTCGCGTGCGGGCGTCGTCGTCGCCGAGCCGGGCGCCGGCGCCATGCTGGTGGTCACCGATACCCCCGAGGCGCTGCGTCGTGTCGCCGCGTTCGTCGATCGAGAAAACCGGGCCATGACACGCCGGGTACGTCTGTTGTTCGAAGAGCTCACCGTCGCCATCGAAGACAGCGCTGAAGCGGGCATAGACTGGAACCTGGTGTTTGCAGGTGCCAAGTTCGCGGCTTCTGCAGGCATGGCGGGAGCCGCTGCGGTCGATGCGGGATTTCTTGGCATGCAGAGCACCGACGGGCGTTTTGCGGGTAGCGAGCTGCTGGTCAAGGCGCTGGGCAGCGTCGGCCGTGTGGTCCGGCGCAACAGCCTGCCCATGCTCACGCTCAACCGCAGGCCCGTCACGCACGCGGTGCGCACCACTTTTTCATATATAGACAAAGTAGAAACTACCAATCAGCGTGGGCACTACGATACACAATTGCCCACCGTCTCTGTCAGCCAGCGCGAGGAAACGGTCGGTTCGCTGATCACTTTGGTTCCCGATGCCCAGGAAGACGGGCAAATACTGCTTTCGGTGGCATACGACAATACCGTCGCGCAGCCCCTCAAGTCGATTACGTTTGGCGACAGCAGCAATCCGCTGCAGCTGCAGCAGATCACCATCGATGGGAATGGCACCGTTCAGCAGGTCGCATTGATGCCGGGGCAGCCGCTCGTGATCTCGGGCTTTGATCGCAGCAGGCAGGAAACGGGATCGCGGCGGCTCAATCCCGGGTTGCCGCTGGCCCTGGGAGGCAGCGACAAGGCCAGCACCGAGCGATTGAGCACGGTCATGGTGGTCACCGCGCACCTCGAGGAAGGGTTCTGATTTCATGAGTCTTCTTCATTCGTCTCACCAACTCGTGCGCGGTGATGTGGCCCTGGTGTTTGGCATGGAATGGTTCCCGCTCATCGGTGACCACCTCGAGTCACAGGCGCGTCGGCTTGCCCGCTGCCGGCGGGCGCGTCATTTCGCCCTTGCGTCAGGTGCGGCGGCTGCGGTCGGAGTACTGCACGGCCGTCTGCAGCGCGAAGGGCGACGGCGTCATTACAGCGCGGCAGCGGCGTTCGCCAGTCTCCATCCGTCGGGCACCGTGGCGGCCGTGTTGTCGTTTGCCGAGGGGGTCAACTGGCTCATAGCCGTACATGAAGGTGCAGTCATGACCCGCACAGACCAGTTCTACGCCGACAGCGTGCTGCTGCACGAGGCGTTGGTGGCGCTGCGGGAGGCGCACCCCGGGTTGGCACTGCACGAGGGGCCGGCGGATTCGTCCAATCTGCTCGACGCGCTCTTCGATACAGCACATCGTCAGCAGGGCGGTATCCGCACCCTGGGTGCGGTCTCCTCCGCCGGGTGGGCGGGCATGGCCGTGTGTGTGCTGGTGGGCGTCGCAACAGCGAGGCTAATTGGGTTCGATGGTCCGGATGCCGTCGAAACGCCGGTCGTTCCAGACCAGCGTGCGGCGTGGCGGGCAGCCGTTCATGAATCGGCACGGCGCCATAGGGTGCATGGCGTGGCGGGGTTGCAGGGATTACTCGACGCCATCCATGCGGTGCCCGCCCGACTGGGTGGGTGGCGCCTCGAACACATTGAATGCCGGCCGGAGACCGCCCGCTGGGCCTGTCACTCTCGTTACCGGCGCGAACCCGGCAGCGACAATCTCGATTTTCTGACCATGGCCGACCCTGCCTGGCAGGTCAGTTTTGACCCCCTGGAAGGGGCGACGGCAATCTGGTCGGCGCCTTTGGTGGCGTTGCCGCTCGATGCGGCCGGGGTGCGTAGCCCCCATCAGAACGAGGCGTGGTTTGTCAGTGCGCTGCAGGCGATGTTGCCCGCGTTCCGTGAACTGCGCCTCGAGGCGCCCCAGGTACTGCCCGTTCGGCCGCCACTCGATGCCCAGCAGCGCCCCTTGCCGCGGCCGGCCGATATGGGCGGCTTTCGTTGGCGCGCCCTGCGCGTTCAGGCACCGCTCAGATCGCTTGCGCTGCTGCTGCCACAGGCCGCGCATCTTAGCTGGGAGCGGGTTCAGCTCGCATTCGCGCCGGTTGAATCACCCACTTTGCTCCATAGCAGCCTTCAAGCCACCTTGTCGGGAGTGCTCTATGAAACCGATTTACCTGCTTCCGCTGTTATTCGGTCTGCTCATGCCGGCTCTCCGGGCTGAAGAGGCGTCGACGGGGGCACTGTCTGACCAACAGGTCACGGTACGCGAGCTGATGCAGCTCGATGCCGAGCTGGCACTTGAGTCCGCCAGGCGGCGGCGGGGCCTCGGCGCAGAACCGGGCTCGCCTCGGGTGGCGAAGGAGCGGCCCGCCGGCGCCGGGGGGGCAATGAGCGACGATTTGAAGCTGCTGGGCATCTACGGGGTAGGGCAACGTCTGTGCGCCGAGATCCGCAGCGGCAGGCAGCGTTACCTGTACCTGCGCGGCCAACCCCATCCTGTCGGTCATGCCGCAGCTCACGATGGTTACCGCCTCAAATCGCTGGCCGGCAGTTGCGTGCGCCTGTTGCGAAGCGACGAGGAAACAGAACTGTGCCTTTCCAGGCCGGGAGGTGATTGATGTTTGCTCGTTTGACCGGACGCCGGCCGGCCGTGTTGGCCGACAGCGGAGCGATCGCCCGGACCGCAGCGCGTTACGTGGCGGGGCAGGCGGGGGTGCTGACCGACACGGAATCCTTGTTGGGTCTCACGCCGGCGTTGAAACGTTCGCTCAGTACGGAATTTGGCGTTGAAACGCTGTCGGCGCGTATCTGCCCCGTTGAGCTCGACGACGGTTCGGCCGCCATCTTTGCACTGGCTGAACACGTGGGGAGTGACCAGGCCGATGAACTGGCGCGCCGACTGTTGATGGCGGGCTATCCGCCGGCCGATCCCGCGCGCTTTGTGCTCAATGCGAGCATGCTGGCAGCCGTTGCACGCGATGCCTTTCGCCCGTCCGCCGTGAGTGGGCACGGCGGCACAAGCCGTGGTGCGCTTGAAGAGGCTTTTCACGGTCTGGTTGAATGGGGAGTACTGCATGGCGCAAGCGACCTGCACCTGAACGTCAATATGCATGAGGCCGAGTCTGAAGTGAAGTACACGGTCTGTGGCAGATACATTGCGCCGGAGTGCTTTCGGCGAATGCCGACTCGCACGCTCATGGAAATGCTGTCGGTCGCCTGGATGGACATCGCTGGCGGCAATGGCGCGGTGTTCGATCCTTCGGCCGAGCAACAGGGAAGCTTGACCCGTCTTTACGCCGGTCGCGAGGTGATGCTGCGCTGGGCGTCGATGGCAAGCGATCGAGGGCCCAGTGTGTGCCTGCGTCTGCTCGAGAAAACTCAGGCGAGCCGCATTCCTTCGCTCGAAAGTCTGGGCTATTGCCCGGAACAGGTGGCCATGCTGGAGCGCGCTCTGTTTTCGGGCGGCGGTGCTGTGGTGTTTGCCGGTACCGTCGGTTCGGGCAAGTCCACCACACTGGCGTCCCTCATTGCCCGGCTGCCCGCCGATCGCAAGGTGATCACCGTAGAAGACCCGGTCGAATACACCATACCGGGCGCCATTCAGAACTCGATTGCGCGTCGTCTCGATACCGATGCCCATTCCGCATTTGCGACCAAGTTGCGCGCATTGAAGCGCTCCGCCATGACCGACGTGCTCCTGGGAGAGGTGCGCGATCGTGAAACAGGCCTGGCATTCATGGATCTGGCCGGCTCGGGCGTGAACATCTACACGACGGTTCATGCGCCTTCGGCAGCCTTCATTCCGACGCGACTGGCCTCTGACTTCATTGGGGTGTCCCGTGAGTTCCTGGCGACACCGGGCACACTGAAGTTGCTGGTGTGGCAGGCCCTGCTGCCTCGCCTGTGCGAATGCGCCGTGCCGATCGCGCGTGCGCTTGGTTCTGGCGCTCTGCGGCTCCAGGGCGGGCGGCATTCGGCGCCACACACCTCCCAATGGTTCAAGCAGTTCACGGCGATCTTCCCGGGGCCCGTCGAGAACCTGCGTGCCCGAAATGCGGCCGGGTGTCCGCGCTGCAGGCAGGAGGGGCTGCCGGAGTTGTCCGGGTATGCGGGGCGCAGTATCGCGGCGGAGATGTTCGAACCACGCGCGTATCCGGACTGGTTCGACTGGGTTTCACGTGGCGCAGGCGGGGTCTTTCCAGTGCCCATGCGTTCGGCCATGTCGGCTGCCATGGAGGCCGCTTACAAGGGCATCTTTGATCCGGCTGATGTGGAAGTCCGCTTTCATTCACTGGTCATGGAATCGCGTCTGCGCAGCGCGGAACCGGCGTTCATCGTTGAACGCTGCGCTCAGCCTGCTGTGAGCGCAGTCAGCGAGGTATCGCCATGAAGCTGCGTGTGTCGTGGGGGCGCCGTCGTCTTCAGCTGAGTCGCGGCATGGCGTGGCCCACGTTGCTGCTCGCGATGCAGGCTGCCTATGACGCCTGGTATTTCAGCCTGGACCGGCGCCATTACTACGCCTATCTGGCGGCGCTGCTCGAGGGCACGCGTGGGTCGCGCACTCTCAAGCAAATCTTTGTGGCCGACGCCGCGCGCTATGGCGGGCAATCCACACGCGGCCGCCTTTCGCGGCGCTGGGTGATGCTGATTCAGGTGGCGGGTGGTGACCTGTACGGTACGTGGTACGGCGTTTTTCCTCTTCACGAGCTCGCCGTGTTGCGGGCGGCTCAGGCCAGAGGCGGTGACGTGCTGGTCGGCACCTTGGCTGAGCTGTCGCGCGTGTTGGGGGTACTGGAGTCCGCCAGAAAGATCCTCTCGTCCACCCTGAGTGTCGGTTGTCTGGCGATGGCGGTCCTGGCCTCCATGCTTCTGGCTGTGCCGCTCTATACGGCGCCCAGGCTGCGCGACACATTTGCGGCGATTCCCCCCGAGTATCACGGCCGCGCGGCGCGCGGGCTCTTTGAACTCGCCGACTGGCTCGGGCCTGTCTGGCCGTTCGTGGCCGTATCTGCCGTCGTGGTGCCGGTGCTTGTCATCGCTTCGATGGGACGCTATTGCGGCAGGCTGCGACAGCCGCTCGATCAGATTGGCCCGTGGCGCCTGTACCGCCAGGTGCAGGCGCTGCGCTTTACCTGCCTTCTTGCCGTGGCGCTCGGGCGCAATGAACACGGCACGACACGCCTGCGAGCGGCCCTCGCCCTGCAGCTCAAGGGCGCGACACCGTGGATGAGCCGACACGTGTCGGCAATGATCGGTCACATCGATGCGGGCCGTCACGGTGCCGCTGTCTTCGACACCGGGCTCTTGAACCGTAATCAGCTCTGGTTTCTCGATGACATGGTGCAGGCGCGCGGGCTCGTCGATGGCCTGCGACAGTGTGCCTGCTGGATAGAGGCACATGTGCTCGGAAGCGTTGCGCGGCAGGCGATGGCCCTGCGCTGGTTGCTGCTGGCTTGCGCGGTGGCCGGGGCGTTGATGATTGCCTTATGGCATTACGCGGCGATCGACGATCTGCGGCGGGGCCTGGCGCTGTTTCACGCCAGTCTTTGACACTCACCCAAACAGGAAACAATATGAATATACAAAAGATATACACGCTCAACCGCATTCACAATGCCACGGGAAATCGTACGCAATGCACGCAGGCCGGGTTCTCGCTGGTCGAGGTGTCGATCGTCATGGCCATCGTGCTGTTGCTGGCCATCATTGCCATTCCGGCGGTCAGCGCCTACGTGATCGAGGGCAAAGTGCCAAAAGTGGGAGAGGAGCTCACCCGCTTCATACTTCATTCCAAGGTGAATGGTGCGAACGGCTTGCCCACGCCTTTCGAGGGGATCGACAACACCAACCTGGCGAACATGGTGCGGGAAAATGGTATCTTCACGATCGCAGGTACCGCCGAAACACCCATCGTGCGTCATGGGTTGGGTGCCGACGGTGATGTGAGCATCGCCTCGATAGGCGGGGGGGCGAGCTTTACCGTCACGCTCTCCAAGGTCAATCATGCGGCGTGCCCCTTGATCGCCTCGGTGCTGCAGCGCGTGGCCGACTCGATCACCGTGGCAGGGAAAGATGGCGCCGCAAAAACCGTGAAGGACGACACCACCCGCTACAGTGCGCTGACGACCGAGTCGCATTGCAGTCAGGGCGACGCCAACACCTTTGTCTTTACCGTGAGCTAGCGCAATGCGCATGGGAGCAGGCCTGAGCCGGGCTCAACAGGGCTCCATGCTGATCGAGTTGGCGGTGGCCCTGGTGATTGCCACTCTTCTTGCGGCCTGGGGCGCGCATACGCTGGTGAATCGCTATCGCGACGCCCAGGCTCAGGCTGCAGCAGTCTGGATGGAGTCGCTGCACAAGGCGGTAGTTGCCTACGTGCGACGCTACGGGCCCGACATTCAGACCGCGGTTGATGTGCAGGCGCTGGTGCTGCCGGGTTTTGCTGACTGGCAGGCACCTTCATTGGGGGAGCTGGCAGAAGCGGGTCTGTTGTCGTCTGCCATTCCTCACAGCACACCCCTCATGGGGTCTGCACAGATTGCGGTCTGGCGCTCGGGCGATTGCCCAGGCAACATCTGTGCGGTCGAAGCGCTGATCAATGCCGAACGTGCCCTGCTCGACGCAGACGGCAGTGAAGCAGATCAGGCCATGGTGGCGCAGTGGCTGCTGGCCGAACAGGGGAAAGGGGAGGCCGTCCAGCCGGCCCGGCCTGATCGTATTCAAGGTGGCGCGCTCGACCTCGACAACAGGCTGCCAGGCGGCCGCGTACTGCCGGTGGGAACCGTTGGCATGGCGGTCACGGCCGAACACCTGGCCCTATGGAGCTACCTGAGGGTTCGTGACCCGCGCGATCCAGAGTTTCAGGGGCAAATGTCGGTCGAAGGCAACATCGCGGGCGGGGCCGACGCGCGGTTTTCGGGTCAGCTGGTGGTCGAGGCGACGCACGACAGGGGCGAACCTTGCGACACTGAAAACGCCATCGCCCACGCCCGAGAAGGGGGGCTGCTGGTCTGCAGAGAGAACCTGTGGCGATCGGCCGGCGGCGCCGGGGCGGGGGGCTACGGCTATCACTCCTTGCGCGGCTGCCGAACGGCCAATGGGGAATCCACTGCGAATCCGGTGACGGGATCGTGCTCATGCCCCCTTTACGCTGTGGAGGCGCTCATCATGGAAGTGGGCGAGAACGACTTCCCGGACGGGAAGCAATATGCTTACTTGTGCGTAGGCTGATGCGTATAATGATTGGCTACCCATGAATCGAGCACCTTGCTGCAAATGAAGACCTCCGAGATACGCCAGAAGTTCCTTTCCTTCTTCGAGTCGAAAGGGCACCAGATCGTTGCTTCATCGTCCCTCGTGCCCGGCAACGACCCCACCTTGCTGTTCACCAACTCGGGAATGGTGCAGTTCAAGGATGTCTTCACCGGTGCCGAGACGCGCCCCTACACGCGCGCGACCACGTCGCAGCGCTGCGTGCGCGCGGGTGGCAAGCACAACGACCTCGAGAACGTCGGCTATACCGCACGCCACCACACGTTCTTCGAGATGCTGGGCAACTTCAGCTTCGGCGATTACTTCAAGCACGATGCGATCCGCTACGCGTGGGAACTTCTCACCACCGTGTACATGCTGCCGGCCGAGAAGCTCTGGGTCACCGTGTATCACGAAGATGACGAAGCGCACGACATCTGGGCCAAGGAAATCGGGGTGCCTGTCGAGCGCATCATTCGCATCGGCGACAACAAGGGCGCGCGCTACGCCTCCGACAACTTCTGGCAGATGGCCGACACGGGCCCCTGCGGCCCCTGTTCCGAAATCTTCTACGACCATGGTCCCGACGTCTGGGGCGGTCCTCCGGGATCGCCTGAAGAAGACGGTGACCGTTACATCGAGATCTGGAACCTAGTGTTCATGCAGTTCGATCGCGATGCGGCGGGCAACCTCACCCCCTTGCCCAAGCCCTGCGTCGACACCGGCATGGGCCTTGAGCGCATTGCCGCCGTGCTTCAGCACGTGCACTCGAACTACGAAATCGATCTGTTCCGCAACCTGATTGCTGCGGCAGCACGCGAAACCGGCACACAGAACCTTGACGACAATTCGCTCAAGGTCATCGCCGATCACATCCGTGCCTGCAGCTTTCTGATCGTCGACGGCGTCATCCCTAGCAACGAGGGGCGCGGCTACGTTCTGCGCCGCATCGTGCGTCGGGCGCTGCGCCATGGCCACAAACTGGGCCAGCCGCGTCCGTTCTTCCATCGTATGGTAAAGGATCTGGTGGCCGAAATGGGGGCCGCCTACCCCGAGCTGGTCGCGCAGCAGTCGCGCGTGGAGCAGGTGTTGCGCCAGGAAGAAGAGCGCTTCATCGAAACGCTCGAACACGGTATGAAAATTCTCGAATCGGCGCTGGCCGGCATCCCCGACAACGGGGTGCTCGATGGTCAGACCCTGTTCACCCTGTACGACACCTATGGCTTCCCCGTCGACCTGACTGCCGACATCTGCCGTGAGCGCAATGTGAGTGTCGATCACGATGGGTTCGAAGCCGCCATGCAGCGCCAGCGCGAACAGGCGCGGGCTGCAGGCAAGTTCAAGGCTGTTGAAGGGCTCAGTTATCAGGGCGACGATACCCGCTTCGAAGGCTATGAATCGCTGCAGGGCAGCGGTCGTGTCACGGCGCTGTATGTCGACGGTACGTCTGTGGATTCGATCTCGGCCGGTCAGCAGGCCATCGTGGTGCTCGATGCCACGCCGTTCTATGCAGAATCGGGCGGCCAGGTGGGCGATAACGGCGTACTCGAAGCTGCGGGTGTGCGTTTCAAGGTCGAAGACACGCAGAAGGTTCAGGCCAATGTGTTCGGTCACCACGGCGAGCTGGTCGAGGGCCAGTTGCGTGTGGGCGACACCGTTCAGGCCAATGTCGATGCCGTGCATCGCGTGCGCACCATGCGCAACCACTCTGCCACGCACCTGATGCACAAGGCCCTGCGCGAAGTGCTCGGTCCTCACGTGCAGCAGCGCGGCTCGCTGGTCGACGCCGAAAAGACCCGCTTTGACTTCGCACACGACGCGCCGCTCACACATGAGCAGATCGCGCGTGTTGAACGCATCGTGAACGACGAAATTCTCGAGAACCACCCGACCACCGCACAGCTCATGAGCTACGACGATGCCGTGCAGGGTGGGGCGATGGCGCTCTTCGGGGAAAAATACGGTGACGTGGTGCGGGTGCTCGACATCGGTACCTCGCGCGAACTGTGCGGCGGCACTCACGTGACCCGCACAGGCGACATCGGGCTGTTCAAGATCATTTCCGAAGGCGGCGTTGCCGCCGGCGTACGCCGCGTTGAGGCCATTACGGGTGACAACGCCCTGGCGTGGGTGCATCAGGTCAACGACACCCTGCTGCGTGCCGCTTCCAGCATCAAGGCCCAGCCGGGCGAGCTGGTGGAACGCATTGGCTTGCTGCAGAACCAGGTTCGCACGCTCGAACGCGAGCTCGACCGGCTCAAGAGCAAACAGGCCGCTTCCATGGGCAGCGATCTGGCCGGCCAGGCGGTGGTTCTGGAAGGCGATTCGCGTCTGCTTGTGGCCAGTCTCGAAGGTGCCGATCCCAAGGCATTGCGTGGCATGGTCGACCAGCTGAAAGACAAGCTCAAGTCTGCCGTCGTGCTGCTTGCTGCCGCTGCCGATGGCAAGATCAGTCTGGTGGCCGGCGTCACGCCCGACCTCGTTGATCGCGTCAAGGCGGGCGAGCTGGTAGGCGCGGTGGCTGGCCAGGTGGGCGGCAAGGGTGGTGGGCGTCCCGACATGGCGATGGGTGGCGGCACCGATGTCGCGGCATTGCCCAAGGCGGTTGCCGGCGTCGAGGCCTGGGTGCGCGAGCGCATGGGCCTCCAGGTCCAGGCATGAGCCAGCAGAGTTCTGCCGAACCCCTGCCGGAAGCGGCGGCCGAGGTCGACGCTTCGGGCCTGAAGTGCCCCTTGCCGATCTTGCGCGCCAAGAAGGCACTGGCCACCATGGAATCGGGTCAGGTGCTCAAGGTGATCACCACCGACCCGCATGCCGAACGCGATTTCCAGGCATTCTGCGGCCAGACGGGCAATGCCCTGCTGACGCAGGTGAATCATGGCGAGGGCATCTGGCATTTTCTGCGGCGCCGTTAGCCGAGTTTGCCGGTTTCATCGGCACCATTGTTGTATCTTTTCAAGCCTGGCATCGGTTGTGCGCGCTTTCTATACCGTTGGCGCCCGATCAGTGCTAGAATTCTCTGTTTTTCACAACACTATCAAAGGATTACCATGGTTGTAATTCGTCTGGCCCGTGGCGGCTCGAAGAAGCGCCCTTTCTATAACGTCGTTGCTGCTGATTCCCGCAACCGCCGCGATGGCCGTTTTATCGAGCGTCTGGGCTTTTACAACCCCGTTGGCAAGGATGGCGTCGAGAACCTGCGCATTGCACAGGATCGCGTGGCCTACTGGGTCGAGAACGGTGCACAACTGTCGCCCGCCGTCGCCCGCCTGGTCAAGGAATACAGCGCCGCTCAAACCGCCGCTTAAGCTATTTCACACGGGCTTCTCGTCGTGTCCCGGTCTGAAGCTGCCGCAGCGGCCCGTGTTGTGCCGAACGACCTCGTCGAGGTCGGCAGGGTGACCGGCGCCTACGGCCTGCGCGGGTGGGTGAAGATACAGCCGCATTCGGCCGGGTCGGTGACCTTGCTTGGCGTACGCGAATGGTGGCTGCGCCGTCCCGCTACGCCCATGCAGGGCGACTCCGCCGCACCCTGGCCGGTCAAAGTCATCAAAAGCCGCAATCATGGCGCCACCGTCGTCGCCTGTCTCGAAGGCGTGGCCGATCGAGACCAGGCTGAGCTCCTGCGCGGGTGTACGGTATGGGTGTCACGTGCAGCGTTTCCCGCCACCGAAGACGACGAGTACTATTGGGTCGATCTTCTGGGCTGCACGCTGTACGGCGAGGACGCCGGTCAGAGCGTCTTGTTGGGTGTGGTCGAAGAGGTCATGGATAACGGCGTGCACGCCATTTTGCGTGTTGCGCGTCAGGCTCCAGACGCACAGGGTGTTCCTCAGCCTGTGCTCGACGACAAGGGCAAGCAGGTCGATACCCTGATTCCATTCGTGGCGGCTCATGTTCTTTCCGTCGATCTCGCAAGTCGCCGGATTGACACCAACTGGCCTGCCGAGTTCTGAACCCGTCTCCGCGGGGCGTCGTCATGCGCATCGATATCGTGTCTCTGTTTCCCGAGATCTTCCCCGTCGTGGGCGACCTCGGCGTGACAGGCCGCGCCCGTCGGCTGGGCCTTTGGTCCATGCACGTCTGGAATCCGCGTGATTACACCGAAGACGTCCACCGTACGGTCGATGATCGCCCCTACGGCGGTGGGCCCGGCATGGTCATGCTGGCCGAACCGTTGGAACGTGCACTGGATGCCGCTCTGGCAGCACGTGCCGATACCCCCGATGACACCGATGCACCGGTGATTCTGATGAGTCCGGCGGGTCGCCGCTTCGATCAGGGCATGGCGCAGACACTGGCTGATGGGCCGGGAGCGGTCTTCATCTGTGGGCGCTACGAAGGGGTGGACCAGCGGTTCATCGACCGCCGTGTCACTCACGAGATTTCTCTCGGCGATTTCGTGCTGTCGGGCGGAGAGATTGCCGCGCTGGCCTGCATCGATGCGTCCGTTCGATTGCTGCCCGGCGCGCTCAACGATCAGCAGTCAGCGCTGCAGGATTCCTTCAATGAAGCCACCAGCGGGCTGCTCGACAGCCCGCACTATACGCGGCCCGAAACCTATCATGGCCTTGATGTGCCCGAGGTCTTGCGCTCGGGCCATCATGCCAATATTGAACTCTGGCGTCGCAGGCAGTCGCTGGCCATCACGGCCGAACGTCGCCCCGAGCTCATCGAGGCGGCGCGCAGGGCGGGGCGCCTGAGCAAAAAAGACGAGGCGTTTCTGTCTGAACTGAAGCGCGAGCGGAGCGAACGGTAAGGGGCAAGGGCTCGTGCCGTAAGCGAGCTTCTTGTCGGCGGTCGGCAGGTCACCGAATAAGCCTCGTGTCCGGCGCGAGTCGGAGCACGAGGCAATCACCCCGTCAGGCAGCGGGCAATTTCTGCAGCTGCTCTTTCACGCGGGCCAGCGTTTCGCTGAACTGCGCAACGCGGGCTTTTTCCTGTTCGACCACCTGTGCCGGAGCACGTTGAACGAAGCTCTCGTTCGAAAGCTTGCCCTGGGCCTTGGCGATCTCGCCTTCCAGGCGCTCGATTTCCTTGCCCAGGCGCGCGCGCTCGGCGGCCACGTCGATTTCGACGTGCAGCATCAGCTCACTGGTGCCCACGATCTGCACCGGCGCGCCGAGCTGCGGCAGGGTGTCGACGATCTCGACCTCGCTGAGGCGTGCGAGTGCCTTCAGGTACTCGGCGTTGTGCGAGAGCATCTGTGCGTCGCCCTTGGCGATGAGCGGTACTCGCTGCGCGGGTGACAGGTTCATTTCACCGCGCAGGGCACGTACGGCTTCGACCTGGGCCTTGAGCTCTGCAATCTGCGCCTCGGCCGCTTCGTCGATCGACTGCGCATTGCTGCGGGGGTAGGGCTGAACGCTGATGCTGGTGTTCGTCTGTGACTCGCGCTTGCCGGCCACCACCGATACCTTCTGCCAGAGCTCTTCGGTGATGTACGGAATGATCGGGTGCGCCAGGCGCAGCACGGCTTCCAGAACGCGGATCAGCGTGCGGCGGGTACCCAGCTGCTGGGCGGGCGTGCCCGACTGCAGCTGCACTTTGGCCAGTTCAACGTACCAGTCGCAGTATTCGTCCCATACGAAGTGGTAGATCGCGTTGGCGATATTGTCGAAGCGATAGTCGGAGAAACCGCGCTCAACGTCGGCTTCAAGGCGTTGCAGCTGACTGATGATCCATCGGTCGGCTGCCGAGGTCTCGGCCGTGATGGTGATGCCCTCGTGCGTCATGGTGTCGCTGGCCAGCGCATGACCTTCGGTGTTCATGAGCACGTAGCGCGTGGCGTTCCAGAGCTTGTTGCAGAAGTTGCGGTAGCCTTCGCAGCGCTTGAGATCGAAGTTGATGTTGCGACCCAGCGTGGCGTACGCCGCCATGGTGAAGCGCAGCGCATCGGTGCCGTAGGCCGGAATGCCCTGGGGGTAGTCCTTGCGGGTCTTCTTGCGGATCGCGTCGGCCTGGCGCGGATTCATGAGACCCGTGGTGCGCTTCTCGAGCAGCGGCTCGAGCCCGATGCCGTCGATGAGGTCGACCGGGTCGATCGTATTGCCCTTCGACTTGCTCATCTTCTTGC
>JAEZGR010000142.1 GCA_023437255.1 Pseudomonadota bacterium
ATGCTGGCCAGTCAGGCCGGGCCGCGGCCGGTGTTCGTGGTGGGGGCGGTGCTGGTGCTGGCGGCAGCGCTGGCCTTGCGAACCCTGCTGTGGCCTTATCGCGGGCAGGGTGGTGCCAGCTCGGTGGCGGCCGTGCATCCACTGGGCGCCGCGGGCATGCCGCAGCTCGGGCGTCTGCTGAGTGATCGCGGCTATGTCGCGCTGCTGCTGGGCAGCGTGGTGCCGTTTTCCATCGCGCAGGTCGGGCTCATCAGCTATGCATTGCCACTGCACTTCGATGCCCTGGGGGCCAGCACGGCCGATGTGGGCCGGGTGATCATGCTCTATGGTTTCTGCGTCATCTATATCGGCCCGCTGTTGGGCAAGGCGACCGATCAGTCACGCGGCTGGAAGCAATGGATTACGGCGGGTGGCCTGGTCGGTGCAGGCGGACTGCTGTTGATGCAATGGATGCCCGGCCTCTGGGGCATGACCGCTGCCGTGCTGTTGCTGGCGGTGGCGAGTTGCCTGGCCGGCGCCGCGCAGACCCCCTACATGCTGGCACGCGAACAGGCACAGCGCTATGGGGCCGCCGGTGCAACCGGCATCATGCGAGGGGCCGACAAGTTCGGCCAGATGCTGGGCCCGCTGATGGTGGGGGGGCTGTTTGCCGGCCTGGGAATGTCGACGGCACTTGTCGTGACGGGTCTGGTGTATCTGGCGGGGACGGCGCTCTTCTGGCTGCTGGCACCCGCCGACCGGGGCCACCATTAGGGCCTAGTCGACGAGCAGGGGCAGGCGGGCGGGGAGGCCGGTCAGCAGTTCCGCGGCGATCGTATCGCAGGCCTGGCCCGCCTCTTCGACCGGCAGGGCGGCGCCGCCGGGTGCGCCCCCCCATAACGTGACGCCGTCGCCCGGAGCTTCGGTGGGTTCCGGGCCCAGATCGATGCTGAGGCAGTCCATGGCGACCCGCCCGGCCAGCGGTACCCGCCGCCCTTTGCGGCCTGCGAGCACGAAGCCGTGTTGCCACAGATTGCGCGGCACGCCGTGACCATAGCCGATGCCGACGATGCCGATGCAGGTATTGCGATTGGCCCGGAATTCGGCACCATAGCCCACCGTTTCGCCCGCTGCCACGCGTCGTACCACCAGGATGCGCGCCTGCACGCTCATGGCCGGCATGAGGCCCAGGGACGCGCCGGTGAGGCCCGGAAGGGCGCTCGCCCCATACAGCGTCAGCCCGCAGCGCACCCAGTCTTCCTGCCCGTGCAGGGCCAGCGTATCGGGATTGCACAATGCGGCGGAGCTGCCGGTGCAGCGGGGGCCGGGCAGATCATGGGTCAGCGCCGAGAGGGCGGCGAGTTCGGCCGCCACCAGCCGGGGGTGTTCGGGGGCCGCGTAGTGGTGCAGATGCCCGACTGCAGCCAACTCGCCCGCCTCGCCCCGGGCCTGCAAGCCGTGGAAGGCACGTGCGTATTCCTCGCCCGCGAACCCCAGGCCGCGCAGGTGGCCGGCATGGCGCAGCCAGACGTGCAGGCGGGGCAGACCCGGCGAAGCCGAGCCGATGACGGCGAGCGTGTCGGGATCGTCGACGACCACGTGCAATTCATCGAGTACCGGATCGCGCAGCTCGTCGGCTGTCAGGCCCCAGGCAGAGAGCATGAGCAACGGCCGGCGCCAGCCCAGGGCACGAGCCCGGTGCGCTTCGTGCAGGTCGCCCACACAGACGCCCTCGGCGTCGGCGAGGGCTCCGAGGGTGGGCTGAAGGCCGTGGCCGTAGGCATCGGATTTGACGACGGCCCAGAGCCGTGGTGCTTTGGCGCCCCGGGGTGTGGCGCCATGCAGGCGTTGCCTCAGCCAGTGCAGGTTGTGGGTGATGGCGCCGGGGTGAATGCGGGCCCACGCGGTGAGGCCGGTATTGTGGGAAGGACGGTACTGCGTCATGGCGAGGCGTCGATGGCCGCCACGAGCTGCAGGCAGTTCCAGTCGCCCTTACGCTCGTAGCGCATGGATTCGAGGTAATGCAGCATCAGCCGCAGGCCGTGCCCGCCGATGCGGGCGTCGTCGAGCGAGGTGTCGAGGTCACGCGGCGCGGATGCCGTGGAGTCGAAGGGTACACCATTGTCCTGGATCTCGAGCACCACATGGTCGGCCTCCTGGTGCAGACGCAGCCGCACGCAGGGGGTCGCCTCATGCGTTTCAGTGAATCCGTACATGGTGACGTTGGTGAGCGTTTCGTCGAGGCACAGGCGCAGCTTGTATCGGGTGCGCGCGGGCCAGCCGTGTTGCTCGCCTTCATGGTCGAGCCATTCGAGGGCCCGGGCCACCGTGCTGGCATCGACAGGGAGTTCGAATTCGGCCGTACGCATCTGCCCGCCTCAATGATCGAAATGTAGCCGCAAGCTGGCCTGGCCGTGGCGTTCATCGGCATGGACCCGGTCGGCCAGACGTTGGACCAGGGTGTGCGAGACCTGCGCCATTGTCTGCTCGAGCGCGGCGTCGAAGTCGGCGTCGTCGGCCTCGAGCAGATCGGCCGCCGCCCTGCCGGGCGCTTCGAGCGAGAGGGGCGGGCCGTCGTGCAACAGTTCGATATCGAGATTGAATTCGTCGAACCGGCCGCGGATACCGGTGATGCGACGGGCGCCGCCTTGCAGCAACGCCTCGCTTGCCTCGAGCGTGGCCTGGGTGGCGCGCCGGATCGCCGCATGGCGCGCGCCCCAGGCGGCACCACTGCTTTCGATGAAGTCGGTGATGCGCTGGGCGAGTTCGTGGCCCGGCTGGGCGTCAGTCAGGGATTCGCTGCGGCGCTGCGAGCTGCCCAGGCGGAACAGTACGTTGAGCACGATGGCCGTGGCACCGGCCATGACGATGCCGTTGCGACCGATGAACTGCAGGGAGTCGGGCAGCGCGTCGGCCAGATGCGGCATGAACATGACGCCGATGCCCGCCACGAAGGCCAGCCCCACCATGAAGATGCCGCGGGCATCCATGGCGCGCGAGGCGATGAGTTCGATGCCGGACACCACCAGGTAGGCGGCGGCGTAGATGCCCACCGCGCCGATCACCGAGGCGGGGATGAGCGTGAGGGCGCGGGTCATGAAGGGCATGAAGGCGAAGCACAGCAGCAGGACGCCCACCGTCAGACCGATCCAGCGCGAGGTGGAGCGACTGATGTGGCACAGCGCCAGATTGGCCGACGAGACGGCGCTGGGGTAGCCGCCAAGAGAGGCCGCGCACAGATTGCCCAGGGCGTTGGCCCGGATGCCGCCGCCCACCATGCGCATGTCGGCGCGGCGCCAGTCGGCGTCGGTCATCTTATGCATGAGCACGGTGCAGGCGAAGGTGTCGAGCTGGGTCATCAGGGCAAGCAGACCCACCGCTACGAGCAGGCCGACGGGAACGTCGAAGGTGGGCTGCACCATGGTGGGCAGGCCAAACAAGGGCGTGCTCATGAGCAGGTGCCCGCCGTGCAGGGCCCCCAGTAGTGCGGCCAGCCCGACCCCCGCGAGCAGGCCCGCCAGAAGGGCGAAGAGCTTCATGGTCTGGCTGCCCCAGATCGACAGCACCATGATCACGGCCAACGTGACCACACACAGCAGCACGTCGGTGAAATTGGGGCCGGCGTCGGTGACACCCAGGGACTGCGTGAGGGCTGGCTCGATGAGCGAAAGGCCCCCCACGCAGACGACGACGCCGGCGACGGCGGGCGGCAGCACCGAGCGCAGCCGCGGCACGATCGAGCTCGCGCACAAGGCGGTGAGGCCATTGACGATGCAGACCAGCACCATGCCACCGAGCCCGTATTCGGCGCAGACCAGCCCCGCAACCGCGACCAGAATGGGATCGGGCATGTGGACCAGCATGGTGCCCGAGCCGGTGCGCCCGCCCCAAGACTGCAGAACGGTCGCGATGGCCATGCCGATGATGGTGGCGCTGATGAAGCGACGGGTGGATTCGGCGTCGAGCCCACCGATGTGCGCGGTGGTGAGCGCGTAGACGATGAGTGCCAGCGCGGTGGCCAGATGCTGCACCGACAGTATGCCCAGCGTGGGCAGGGGCGGCATTTCGGCAGACGCATAAAGCAGGTCGCGCGGACGCTTGACGGGGGGAGTCGGTATCAAACCGAACCTGGAAAAGAAGCCCATGTATGGTTATGATTCTCTGGCTATCGGTTGATGGCGCCCCATTATAGGGGGGTGGCCCTGCCGCCGATACATCCAGTCAGAAATTTCTCTCTCAATTGGAAATGGTTGCCTCATGAGCGTCACACGCGAAAAGAACGGCGAGATCCTGCTCGTCTCCACTGCCGGCCAGATCAACAGCGCCAACGCTGCTGAACTCGAAACACAACTGCTGCAGTGGGTCGAAGAAGGCGAGCACAAATGGGTGCTTGACATGAGCGGGGTCGAATACATTTCCAGCGCCGGCCTGCGCGTGGTGCTGTTGCTGGCCAAGCGGCTCAAGCAGCAGGGCGGGCGTGTGGTGCTGTGCAGCCTGCAGCCGCATGTGCTCGAAGTGTTCGATATCAGCGGCTTTCTTTCCATTCTCGACGTCGCCGACTCCCGCGACGCCGCGCTCGCGCGCCACGCCTGAGGGCGCAGGCGCGGCCCCACCGCGCCTGTTTAGCGCACGCTGCGGGCGATTCGCTCGCGCAGCGGCGCCAGCGAATCTGCAAGGCTGGCCAGCGCGTGCTCGCGCAGATTGTCCAGCTGCTGCGCCTGAGCCAGTTCGATTTCCTGGAATTGCAGCACCTCCCCCGGCATGCACTGCGCCAGCTGGGGCAGGTCGACCGACGCCACATGACCGATCTTGGGGTAGCCGCCGATTGACTGGCGGTCGGCCATGAGCACGATCGGCATGCCGTCAGAAGGGACCTGTATCGTTCCGAATGTTGCCCCTTCCGACAACAGCTGGCGGTTTTCGCGCACCTTCAGCTCGGGCCCGACCAGCCGATAGCCCATACGGTCTGACTCGTTGGCGATCTGGTATTCGCTGTTGAATAGCGCCTGCAGGGCTTCGTCGGTGAAGAGGTGGGTCTGGGGCCCACGCATCACGCGCAGACGCGCGCGCGGGTTGGGTGCCAGGCTGGCCGACAGGTAGATCGATGTTCTGTTCAGGTCGGCGGCCAGTTCATCGAGCCCTTTTTCGCGGATCGAGGCCGAAAGCGGCAGTACGTCGCCCTTCTGCAGAGCGCGCCCCTGGAAGCCGCCCAGGCGACCGCGCAGGTAGGTGCTCTGGCTGCCCATGACCTCGGGCAGGGCGATGCCCCCATGCCAGGCCAGGTAGCAGCGCACGCCGCTGCGCCGTGCGCCGAAGGCCAGCGTGTCGCCGGCGTTCAGGATGAGCGGCCGGCCGAGAGGTGCGGGTTTGTCGTTGATGGTCGGGCTCAGGTCGGCACCGGCCATGGCGATACAGGCGGGCGCGTCAAAGCGCAGCACAGGCCCCAGCAGCGTGATCTCGAGCGTGGCCGGGTCGCCGGTGTTGCCGGCGATGAGGTTGGCCAGCTGATGGGCGCGCAGGTCCATGGCGCCGCCCACGGGCATGCCCAGATGTTGATGACCATGGCGCCCGCAGTCTTGAAAGGTGCTGGAGAGGCCGGGACGGATGACGGTGACGCTCATGCTTGCTGCCAGTTCTTGAATTCTTGCTCTGAAATGGGCACGAACTGCACGCTGTCGCCCGGGGCGACGGTGGTGGCAGGTTCGCGCATCGGGTCGAACAGCGTGAGGGGCGTGCGCCCTATGATGTTCCAGCCGCCGGGCAGCTGGTTGGGGTAGATGAAGGTCTGACGGTTGGCCACGCCTACCGACCCGGCGGGAATCGCCGTGCGCGGGGTGGCTCGGCGGGGCAGGGCGAAGCGCTCGTCGAGCACACCGGTGAAGGGCGCACCGGGTGCAAAGCCCAGCATGAAGACGTGCAGTGGCGTGCCGCTGTGCAGGGCGACGACTTCGTCTTCGCTGACGCCGATGCGTTGCGCCACGTCGCTGAGGTCGGGCCCGTATTCGCCCCCGTAGCACACCGGGATCTTGATGACGCTTCCGCCTGTGGCATGCGGGTCGTCGAGGTCGGTCCTGTGCAGGACGCGCTCGATCTCGATTTCGAGATGGCGGCGACTGGTGTTGGCGGCAAAACGCGCCGGCAGGTAGTGAACGGCGACGGTGTCGAAGGTGGGCACGATGTCGCTGACACCGCGTATGGCGGCATTGCGCAGCGCGTTGGCCGCTACGGCGCAGCGCCGCCCCGTGGCCACGTCAATGCCGCTTCCGAAGCGGATGACGAGGCAGCGGTCGCCGTGCGCGACGATGTTCCATGTGGATTCTTCTTGATGCGCGGACATGGTTCAGAGTGGGACGCAGAAGGCCGTCATTCTGATGCATATTGCAGATGCCGTCGAGCGTGGGGGGCGTCAGGCCTCGTCAGCACTCACGGCGATGCGCCGCGCGGGGAACACCAACGCGAAGGTGCTGCCCGCGCCGTAGCGGCTCTGGATGCGCAATTCGCCGTCGTGCCGCATGGCCACGTGCTTGGTGATCGCCAGACCGAGGCCCGTGCCGCCGGTGGCGCGTGAGCGGCCGCGGTCGGCGCGGTAGAAGCGTTCGGTGAGGCGCGGCAGGTCTTTGGGCGAAATGCCGATACCCGTGTCCTGCACCGAAAAGACAGCGGAGCCGTCGTCGTCGCGGAACCAGCTGACGGTGATGGTGCCGTCTTTTGGCGTATAGCGCACGGCGTTGGTGACGAGGTTCGACACCGCCGAGGCAAGCTCCGACGCCTCGCCCTCGATCTGCAGGCCGGCGTCGCAGTGTTCGACGAACACATGCTGGTCGCGCGAGAGCACGCGCCCCTGCTGCAACGCCTTGCGTATCAGTGCGCTCATGTCCACCGGCATGGGTTCGGCCACGGGGGTCGATTCCAGGGTGGAAAGCGTGAGCAGGTCGGACACGATGGCTTCCATGCGTGCCGCCTGTTCGCCCATGAGCGACACGTAGCGCATTCGCTGTTCGCTGGTGAGCGAATCGGGCGGCATGTCCTGGAGGGTTTCCAGAAAGCCCGACAGTACGGTGAGCGGCGTGCGCAGCTCGTGCGAGACATTGGCCACAAAGTCCTTGCGCGTGGTCTCCAGGCGCTCGAGCTGGGTGATGTCGCGCGAGACCAGCAGGTAGCGGTCGACGCCGTAATTGACCAGCTGCACCAGCAAGGTGATCGACTGCTGGCCGTTGTTCACGTGCATTTGCACGGGTTCGGACCAGTCGGTCTGGCGCGCATAGCGGGCGAAATCCGGGTCGCGCACGATGTTGAAGATGCTGTGCCCGATGTCTGACTTCGGCTTCAGCCCGAGATGCTTGCGCGCGCTGCGGTTGCACCAGGTGAGCTGCATCTGGCCATCGAGCGTGGCCGCGCCGTCGGGCAGGGCTTCGGCGGCTTCAAGCATGCGCTGGATGTCGAGCTTGAGCTTGGCGATCTGCTGGCGGTCTTTGCGCAGCTTGCGATAGATCTGCGACAGGACGTCATCCCAGGGGCCGACCGAAACAGGCGGGGGGCTTTCGATGTCGTCGGCCCAGCGCGAGACGCGCGACAGTTGCACGCCGCTGACCAGGATCATGAGCAGCAGGCCAAACGAGAACACCACCCAACCGACGGTGGGGCCAAAGCCGGCGCCCAGTATGTAGCCCGCGAGGCCCCACAGCAGCACAGAGATCAGCGTTTTCGTCATTCCGGGTAGGTTCCTGCCTGTTGCCCCCGTCAGGCCGACGGCTGGTTTGCGAAACGATAGCCGGCGCCGCGCACGGTTTCGATGTGCGCGTCGTGGCCCGTGGGCTCCAGCGCCTTGCGCAGGCGGCGGATATGGACGTCGACCGTTCTTTCTTCGACGAACACGTGGTCGCCCCAGACCTGATCAAGCAGCTGGGCGCGCGAGAAGACGCGCTCGGTGTGTGTCATGAAGAAATGCAGCAGCCGGAATTCGGTGGGGCCGATCGACAGATTCTGCCCCGCGCCCGAAACCCGGTGGGTGGCCGGGTCGAGGCACAGGCTGCCGATCTCGACTATATCGTCGGTGAGCTGGGGCGCGCGGCGCCGCAGCACGGCGCGGATGCGGGCGACCAGTTCCTTGGGCGAGAACGGCTTGGTGATGTAGTCGTCGGCGCCGGCGTCGAGCCCTTCGACCTTGTCGTGCTCGGCGCCCTTGGCCGTGAGCATGATCAGCGGCACGTGGCGGGTGCGCTCGTCGGAGCGCAGGCTGCGCGCCAGCGTGATGCCCGAGGCCCCGGGCAGCATCCAGTCGAGCAGGATCAGATCGGGCAGTTCGGCCCGGATCAGCGTCTGGGCCTGTTCCGCGTCGAAGGCGCGCAGCACCTTGTGGCCGGCAAACGTAAGATTGACGGCGATCAGTTCCTGAATGGCGGGCTCGTCTTCAACGACGAGTATGGTCGTGCTCATGTTCAACAGCCTTGTGCAAGTGGCGGCGCCCGGTTCGGAAGGAAAGCGCAGGGTGGCGCACGCCGGCCTTGCCCATACTATGGAAGAAATATTGCAGGTATGTGAAAGTGGGATTTTTGCATGGTTCCTGCCCTGGGGCGACGGCGCGAGTTGGCTGCGAGTTGATGTACGATAGGCAGACCATGAAAGAAACGCCTTCTTCCCCTTCCGAAACAGAGTCCACCACCCATTTCGGTTTCCGCAGCGTGCCCGAAAGCCAGAAAGCCGCCAAGGTGGCCGAGGTCTTCCATTCTGTGGCCGACCGCTACGACGTCATGAACGATCTCATGTCGGCGGGGCTGCACCGTGCCTGGAAGGCGTTCACCATTGCGCGCGCCGATGTGCGCCCGGGCATGAAGGTGCTCGACATCGCCGGTGGCACCGGCGACCTGGCACGTGCGTTTTCGCGTCGGGCGGGCCCCTCGGGCGAGGTCTGGCTCACCGATATCAATGAGTCCATGCTGCGGGTCGGGCGCGACCGCCTGGCCGACGACGGCCTGCTGCCGCCGGTGGCCGTGTGCGATGCCGAAAAGCTGCCGTTTCCCAGCGGCTACTTTGACCGCGTGAGCGTGGCTTTCGGCCTGCGCAACATGACCCACAAAGACCGCGCACTGGCCGAGATGCGGCGCGTACTGAAGCCCGGCGGCAAGCTGCTGGTGCTCGAGTTCTCGCGCGTCACGCGGCCGCTCGCGCCGCTGTACGACTGGTATTCCTTCAATGTGCTGCCCTGGCTGGGCTCGAAGGTGGCCGGCGACGCCGACAGCTACCGTTACCTGGCCGAATCCATCCGCATGCACCCCGATCAGCAGACGCTGGCGGGCATGCTCGAAGAGGCGGGGCTTTCCCGCGTGAAGTTCTTCAACCTCAGCGCCGGCATTGTTGCGCTGCACGAGGGCATCAACCTCGAGTAGAGCAGGCGGCCGTGAAGCTGGGCGCGTACTCGCGCCAGGAGCCCCGGCGGGTAGCCGCCCCTTTGTTGTGCCGGTTTTAAGGTTCCTGTAAGATTCGGTATTCGACACCGATTTTCATCACGCGCGCGTGGGCGCGCGCCACAAGGAGTTCCCCTGATGTCGCAACGATTTTCGCGATTCCTCGCCATGGCTGTTCTGGCATTGTCGGCCGTCTCCATGCTGGCCATGCCCTTCGAGGCAGAAGCCCGCCGCGCGGGCGGTGGCAAGAGCTTTGGCACGCAGTCCAGCAA
>JAEZGR010000167.1 GCA_023437255.1 Pseudomonadota bacterium
GGCCAGAACCATGACGACTCAACTGATCAGCCTAAACCGCAACGACACCCGCTGGATCATCACGCTGAACCGCCCCGACAAGCGCAACGCGCTGTCCGACGATCTGGTGGGTGAGCTGAGCGCGGTCATGCAGCAGGCGCGTGCTGCAGACATTCCCACCCTGGTGTTCCGGGGCGAAGGCCGCAACTTTTGCGCCGGATTTGATTTCTCGGATTTCGATGCCGTCAGCAGCGCTGATCTGCTCTGGCGCTTCGTGCGCATTCAACAATTGCTGACCCAGGTGTTGAGCTACCCGGGCATGACCATCGGTATCGCGCACGGCCGCAATTTCGGCGCGGGCTGCGATCTGTTCGCCGCTTGCAAGGTGCGCCTGGCCACGCCCGACGCCCGTTTTCGCATGCCGGGCGTCCTGTTCGATCTCATTTTGGGCACACGCCGCCTGGGCGAGCTGATCGGCGCTTCCCACGCGAATCGCATTCAGCTCTCACAGGCCGAGTTCGACGCCGCCGAGGCGCTTCGCATGGGGTTCATCACCGGCAGCTGGGAGTCTGCGCCGGAAGGTGAGGAACCGCTCTCGCCCGAACAGACGATGCAGGCCATCGATGCGGCGCTTGAACCGCTGGTGGCCGGCACGGCCAAGCTGTCTTCGACCGTTCGCCACGCCATCACCGACGCGCTGCACACCGAAGCCGCCCACGAAGACATGGGCCGTCTCGTGGAGTCGATCATGCACGGCGACATCAAGGCGCGGCTGGCCCGCTACCTGGGTCGGTGAACAACACAGACTTCGGCCTGCAGAAGTGATATCATCCCGGGCAGACGCACCCTCTTCCCGGTCTTCGCGCCCGTTCAGGCCGTTATAAGCGCCAGCCTGTCAGAATACGGTTTTGCCGACTCATCATCTGTCGGCACGCATGGCAGCGAAACCGTTTTCTACAACAGGAACTGAGCCTTATGCAGAGCAGTGCGGCAGATCAGCAGCCCAAGAACACCCACGACAACCCGGGCGAAGTGGTGCGCATGGAACTGGCCAACCGCCTGTTCTTCCGCCTGTATCAATGTGCCAACCTGCTTCACAAGACCGGGTCTCGCGCGATCGAGAGCGAGGGCCTCACCACACAACAGTGGGCGGTGCTGGGCGCGCTGTCACGGCCCGGTGTTGAAAGCGGGATGAGCGTGAACGATCTGGCCCGCTACCTGATGGTGAGCCGGCAGAATCTCTCAGGGGTCATCGGGCGCCTGGAACGCGACGGTCACATCTGCCGTGCACACGACGAACGCGATCGGCGTTCGCGCCTGATCAAGATGACCGAATCGGGTCGCCACGTGTGGCAGGAAAAGGCCCGGCCCAAGATCCGTTCGTATTACGAAGAAGCGCTCGAAGAGTTCTCGGTGGCAGACCTGACCCACATGCTGCACTACATGCTCAAATTATTGGGCAACATGCAGAAAATCGACCACCGGTCGGGCGGAGAATCCGAAGAAGTCAGCGAAGAAAAGCGCTGATCACAACACGCCAGAAACGCAAAAGCCCGCATGGCTCGACACCATGCGGGCTATACGGTTTGCATCTACACGATCAGGACATCTTGCACGCGGGCGAAGCGGCCGGAATGATCGAGGCCGGATAGGCCTTTTCGATCACAGGGCGCAGGCTGCCACCATCTTCCTTGACACGTGCCATGTAGTTCGGAATCAGCAGCTGGTTGTCTTCGGCACGCACTGTGGCTTTGCCGTAGAGGCTGTTCACCTCGGCACCACGCAGCGCTTCCATGACCGGGCCCGGCTCCACGCTGTCGGCCTTCTCCACCGCCTGGAACAGCACCATCGCGCCGTTATAGGCCTGGCCTTCGGTATCTGTGGGGTAGCGGCCGTGCTTGGCCTTGAAAGCCTCGACAAACGCCTTGGCCTCCGTGGTGTCGATGTCGGGTGTGAAGCCCACGTTGCCGGGCACCCCGTCGAGCGCCTTGTCGGTGGCGTTGATCACGAAGTTCGACAGCAGTGCATGACCGATGAGCGGGGTCTCTGGAATCAGATTGAAGTCAGCCGCCTGCTTGACGAACGTGATGGCGCCCGACACGTCGGCGAACCAGATTGCATCGACCTTGGCGGCACGCAGCTGCTGAATGTATGGTGCGTAGTCCTTGGTGCCCAGTGGCGCGAAAAGCTTCAGCGACACCTTCTTGCCCTTCTCGGTCACGACCTTCTCGAACAGCTTGGCCGAGTCGTGGCCCCAGACGTAATCCGCCGCCAGAATCGCAAAGTTCTCGCCCTTGATATCCTGCAGCCACTCTTCGATCATGGCCATGTCCATGGCATCGGAGTGGTTGGTGCGCACAAAGCGGGGGCAGCAGGCGTCGGTGGTCAGGCGGTCGGCCTTGCTGATCGTGCCGATGAAGGCGGCATCCCAGCGCGACAGGTTCTGGCTGATGGCCAGGGAAATACCCGAAGTGATCGGGCCGATGATGAACTTGTGGCCGTCGCGCACGAGTTTCTCGGCGGCACGACGCCCGGCGTCGGGCGTACTTTCGTCATCGGCTTCGGCCACGACAATCTTGCGCCCGTCGACGCCGCCCTTGGCATTGGCCTCTTCGACGGCGAAACGCACGCCGCTCAGCACGTCGGCGCCCATTGTTGCAAAGGGGCCGGACTTCGATGAAATGAGTGCAATGCGCAGTGGATCCTTTTCTTGCGCCGCGACCGGCAGGGTGAAGCTGGAGACGAGTGCCGCACCCAGCAGTAGCGGCGTCAGGGCCTTGAGTTTCATCGGTAACCTCCTAGGGGGTGAGGTGCCGGAGTCGGTCCGGCTGCCGGTTCAAATGACAACGTGAGACTGCAGGTCTGCCAGGCTCTCGGGCGTATTCACGATCGTGCCTTCTTTCACGATCGAGCCTTTGGACATGGCGAGATAGCGGTGCGCGACGCGCACCACCAGATTCATGTTCTGTTCGATTAGCAGCAGCGCAGTACCCTGCTCCGCCACATGATTGAAGATGTCGGCGAGCTGATCGACGATCACCGGAGCGAGCCCCTCGGTCGGCTCATCGAGCAGCAGAAGTTCAGGGTTCGCCATGAGCGCGCGCCCGACCGCCAGCATCTGCTGCTGACCGCCCGACAGTGCGGTGCCCGGCGTGTGGGCCCGCTCTTCAAGGATGGGAAAGAGCCGGTAGATCTCCGGCACTGTCCAGGGGCCCTTGCGGCCGGTGGCGCTACCCAGCAACAGGTTCTCTTCGACCGTAAGGTTGGCCACAATGCGCCGCCCCTGGGGCACCACTGCAATGCCGTGCTGAGCCGCATGGTAAGGACGCGGACGCATGATCTGGTCGCCGCCGAGACGCAGCTCGCCGGCACGCATCTGTGCGATGCCCAATATCGTGTTCACCACGGTGGTCTTGCCGACGCCGTTACGGCCGACCAGCGCCACGCGCTCGCCGGCGCCGACCTGCAGGCTCAGGTCGTGCAAGATGTGCGCAGACCCGTAAAAGGCGTTTGCATTGCGCAACGACAATAACGTGCTCATGCCGCGCTCCCCAGGTAAGCTTCGCGCACTCGGGGGTCGGCACGAACCTCGGCAGGCGTGCCCTTGGCGATCACACGCCCCAGCTCAAAGACGACCACGGAATCAGAAATGCCGAACACCACATCCATGTCGTGTTCCACCAGGAGCACCGAGACATCCCAGGACGAGGTGAGCGCCTTCAGGTGACCCGCCAGATCATGCGACTCCTTGACCGACAGGCCGGCCATGGGCTCGTCGAGCAGCAATACCTTGGGTCGGCCGGTAAGGGCCAGAGCCAGGTCAAGGCGCCGCTGCTCGCCATAGCCGAGGTCATGCGCCAGCACGTCGCCGAGGTCAGCGAGATCAAGTTCACGCAGCACCGCATGCGCGTCATCCTGCCAATCATCGATGCCCGTCTTCCACGATGCCAGCTCGACCTGACGGCGCACGGTCATGCCGCCGAAGATGCTGGTGCGCTGGAAACTGCGCGAGAGCCCCAGCTTGCGTCGCTCCACGACGCCCAGCCGGCTGATATCGTGCCCCTCGAGCACGATGCGCCCTTGCGTCAGGGCACGCCGGCCCGTGATTGCGTCGATTACGGTGGACTTGCCGGCACCGATCGGGCCGATCAGACCGCAGATACGGCCCCGATGCAGCTCAAGATCGACGCCATTCAGCGCCCTCACGCCTCCGTAATACAGCGCCACTCCCTGAGCGTGCAGCACCTGCGAACTCATGTCGCCTCCCTTTCACGCGTCGCCCCGGCCGAGAGCGATGCGGCGCCCTTGCGCCTGCGTTTCACGAAACTGGTGACGGCGCCCGTGATGCCGTGCGGCGAGAACACGATCACGGCGATGAGCGCCGCCCCGAAGATGGCCATGGAATAGGTGGCGTAATCACCCAGAATGTCGCTCACCAGGAAATAGACAATGGCGCCCACGATGGGGCCGGCCAGCGTCTGGAAGCCGCCGACGATCACCATGAGCAGCGTGATGGCCGAAACGCTCCAGTGCAGGCTTTCGGGCGAGGCGAAAGCCGAGTTGTAGTTGGAGAGGAGCCCGGCGATCGCGGAGACGACCGCCGATATCGCATAGACGGCGGCGCGCGGCACGGTAGTGCGGATGCCGATAAAGCGCGCCCGCTCTTCGTTGTCGCGAATGGCTTCCGTGACCGCGCCGAAGCGCGTCTTGAGCAGCAGGTGCAACAGTAACGCCACCAGCACCAGTGCCACCCAGGTGATCATGAACAGCGTCTCGGGCTGGCGCAGGGCCTTCTCGGGAAACCCATAAAGGGTGGTCGGCCAGGGCACGCCCATGCCGTCGGAACCGCCGGTGATGCCCCGCGCGCGCGTTGCCAGCAGGTAGAACATCTGCCCGATGGCGAGCGTCAGCATGCCAAAGGCGATGCCGGGCACCCGCACGATCACCAGCCCCACGGCGAAAGCCGCCGCACCAATTGCCAGCAACACTGCCGGAATCGCCCACTCGGCCGGCATCATGTCGAGCGTGAGCACCACACCCATGGCGTACCCCACGCCACCGAAATACAGCGCGTGGCCAAAGCTCACCAAGCCGTTCTGCTTGAGCAGAAAACCGACACCCAGCGCAAACATTGCGTAGATCACCGCCTGCGTGAAGACACCCAGCAGCGAAGCCGAGGGCGTGACCAGCACGATCAGCCACCCGCCGAACATCGCGACCAGTGCCACCAACAGGGATTGTGTGTACTTCATAGATTTCTCGCTCTCGAATCAGGTGCGGCTACCCAGAAGCCCGGTCGGCTTCCAGATGAGAACGGCAATCATGAACATGAAGGGCAGCAGCACGGAGACCTCCGGCAGATACACCGCGCCGACCGCGTGCATCATTCCCAGCAACAGTGCCGCAATGAAGGCGCCCGCCAATGAACCAAGCCCGCCGATCACGACCACCACGAAGGAGTCGATGAGCACGTCGGAGCTCATGTGTGGAGAAAGCGAGAGGAATGGCCCTGCAATCACGCCGGCGAGACCCGCCAGCGCGCTGCCCAGCCCCACGATGATGGCACTGAGACGATCGGTATTGACCCCCTGCATGGAAGTGGTGAGCGGGTCGGTCGACGACGCCCGCACAAACAGCCCCACCCGCGAATACCGCAGCCACAGGGTGAGGCCCAGCGCCACCCCGAGCCCCACCAGCATGACTGCAAGGCGATAGGCAGGCAGGTCGCTGCCGAACAGAGGAATGCTGAAGCGCAGCAGCTCGGGGGTGAAGAGGGAATGATTGCCTTTGCCCCAGATGAACACCACCAGGTCTTCGAGAATGAGGAGCAGGCCGAAGGTGACCAGCATCACGTTCAGCGGCTCGCGGTCCTGCAACAGCCGGAAGCCATAGCGGTCGAGCAGAATGCCCACCACAAACATGACCCCGGGGGCCACGAGCAGTGCCAGCCAGAAGCTGGAATGTATAGCCACCGTGTATCCGATATAGGCGCCCAGCATGTATAGCGCGCCGTGGGCGAAGTTCACCACCCGGCGCAGCCCGTAGATGAGCGCGAGCCCGGAACTCATGATGATCAGCAAAGCCCCGTACACCAATCCATTCATCAGACTGATGGTCAGCATGGCATGTCTCCGTATACCTACTTTTTATGTACTTGACCGCGGCAGGCCGATTGCCCCTGTGGCCGCCGCGGTTGATTGCTGCTCAGCTCAGCGATGCTGAAACTCGGGTGCCCGCTTCTCGAGAAATGCGCGCATGCCTTCGTGGGCGTCGTCGCAGGCAAAGCGCTCGTACAAGGCATGCCGTTCGAACAGCATGCCTTCGGCGAGCGGGCTTTCCCAGCTACGGTTGACCGCCGTCTTGATGGCCGTGAGTGCGGGGAGCGAAAACCCGGCAATGCGTGTGGCCAGCGTCAGGGCCTCTTCCAGAAGCCGCTCGTCGGGCACCACACGCGAAACCAGGCCGTACAGGTCGGCTTCGTGCGCCGTGAGCGTGCGCGCCGACAGGCACATGTCCATGGCCTTGGCCTTGCCGATGGCGCGCGGAAGCCGCTGCGTGCCGCCGGCGCCCGGCATGAGCGCGAGCTTCACTTCCGGCAGCCCGAAGCGTGCCGACTCGGCCGCGACAATGATGTCGCATGCCAGCGCCAGCTCGCAGCCGCCGCCCATCGCGTAACCGGCCACCGCCGCGATGACCGGTTTGCGCACCTCACGGATGGTTTCCCAGTTGCGCGTGATGAAGCGCCCGCCATACACGTCGGTGAATGACCAGTCGCACATGGCGGCAATGTCGGCGCCCGCCGCAAAGGACTTTTCTGAGCCCGTGATGACGATGACGCCAATGTCGTCATCGTGATCGAACGCCACCAGAGCGGCACCGAGCTGGTCCATGAGGGCGTCATTCAGGGCGTTGAGCTGTGCGGGGCGGTCGAGGGTGATGACCCCCACCCTGCCCCGCACCTCGCTGCGAATGAAGCTTTCTGTCTGCCGCAGAGGAACCGCCGTCATGTCTGCTTCTCCGCCTCGATCATTTCACGCAGCATTTCGCGCAGCTTGAATTTCTGTATCTTGCCCGATGGTGTCGCAGGCATCTGATCCAGAATCTCGAGACGCTCGGGCAGGTACTGCTGTGCGACCTTCTGCGCCTTCAGGTACGAGACCATTTCGTCAAAGCCGAAGGCCTGGTCGGGCTTGAGCACCACGATCGCGCACGCGCGCTCGCCCAGACGCTCGTCGGGATAGGCCACGATGGCAGCCAGCGCAATGGCCGGGTGGCGATACAGAAGGGATTCGATTTCCACCACGGGGATGTTCTCGCCACCACGAATGATGACGTCCTTGCTGCGACCGGTGATGCGGATATAACCCTCCGCATCCATGCGGGCCAGGTCTCCGGTGTCGAACCAGTCGTCGGCATCGGTGCTGTTCCATTGCGGGCGCTTGAGATAACCGCCGAAGTTCGAGCACGAACGCACCAGCAGACGGCCGGGCTGACCCGTGGGAACCGGCTGGTCGTTGTCGTCGACAAAGCGCAACTCGACCCCCGGCAAAGGCAGGCCGTCGGACGTGAAGGCGCGTTCGTCGTCGTCTTCGGGGCGAATGGTGGTCACGGCGCCGTTTTCGGTCATGCCCCAGGCAGAAATGATCTTGACGCCCAGCGCGCTGCGGGCCTGTTCGACCAGCGGACCGGGAATGGGCGCGCCCGCGCACAGAAAGGTGTGCAACGTCGACAGGCCGGTGCCGGATTCCACCACGCTGCGGGTGAGGTCGGTCAGGAAGGGCGTGGACGCCATGGTGAAGGTGACGCGCTCGGCGTTGATGGTTTCCACCGCCTTGCGGGGGTCCCAGATGTCCATGAGCACCGCACGCGCCCTGAGCATGATGGGCATCATGAGCCCATACATGAAGCCGGTCTGGTGCGCCATGGGCGAGGCCATCAGCACCACGTCATCGCGGCCCAGCGCCAGGCGCTGCGCGTAGGGAATGATGTTGGACATCAGCGTATTGGCCGTGTGCATGACCCCCTTGGGTTCGCCAGTGGTACCCGAGGTGTAAATCAGCTGTGTGATGTCGTCGGGGCCGGCCGGACCGCGCTGCAGGATGGCATCGGCCTCGGGATCGTTTTCCCATTCCGGCGTGCTGAGCAATGCCTCGAAGCTGTTGGCACCCTCGCCGCCCACGATCACGACGTGCTTCAGATCGGGCAGCGAAGCCTGCAGCGACATGAACATGCTCTCGTAATCGAAACCGCGGAACTGTTTGGGGGCAATCGCAACCTTGGCTTCGCCGTGTTTGAGCATGAAGCCCAGCTCGCGTTCGCGGAAGATGTGCATGAGCGGGTTCATGACGGCACCCAGATGCGAACACGCCAGATAAACCAGCGTGAACTGCCACCAGTTGGGCAGCTGACAGGCCACGACGTCGTTGCGCTCGACGCCCAGTTTGGCCAGCCCCACGGCGATGCGGCGCGCCATGCGGTCCATCTCGGCGTAGGTGAAGCGTGCGACATCGCCCGTTTCACCGCGCAGGGCCGTCAGCGCCGTGTCATTCGCGCGCTCGCTGACGCACGCGGCCAGGTCCTGCAACAGGGTCCGGTCGTGCCAGAGGCCCTGCTCAATCATGCGGGGCCGACGTGGTGGAAGCAGTACGGGGTCGAACTCCATGGTTGTCTCCTGAATTTTATTTATGTGTTTTCCATGGACACGGGGCGAGCCGGCTTACCGGCCCGGCCCCGCGTCAGGCCGGTACATTCTTGCGCCCGGCCCGGGCGCGGGCAATGATGGTCTTCATGATCTGAGCCGTTCCGTCTCCGATCTGGAAGCCCAGAACGTCGCGCAGGCGTTGCTCCATGACCCCGCGATCGTAGCCGCCGTGACCGAAGCACAACAGACACTGATGCACCACGTCATAGGCGAGCTTGGGCCCCCACCATTTGGCCATGCCGGCCTCGGCGGTATGCGGCAGGCCGCGATCCTTCAGCCAGAGACCCTGCAGGCACAACAGCCGGGCGGCCTCGACTTCGGTATCAAACTGAGCCAGCGGATGCGTGAGGCCCTGGAAGGCGGACAGCGGCTGGCCGAATGCGCGGCGCTCGGTCAGGTATTCCCAGGTTTCGGTCAGGGCCGCCCGTGCCACGGCCAGACATTGCAGACCGATCAGCGAGCGCGAGAAATCGAAGCCCTGCATGACCTGCATGAAGCCGCGATTCTCTTCGCCCAAACGATGGCTCTTGGGCACGCGTACGTTCTCGAAAAAGATGGAGCCGCGCCCGATTGCCCGCTGACCGTGGCAATCGAAGCGATTGCGTGTGACACCGGGCAGATCCATGGGCACCAGCAATGCGGTCACGCCGTGCGCGCCGGAATCGGCGGGCCCGGTGCGCCCGAAGACCACCGCAATCTCGGCCTGATCAGCCGCAGAGATCGAGGTCTTTTCGCCGTTCAGGACATAGTGATCGCCGTCGGATTCCACACGCAGCTGAAGGTTGGCCGCGTCGGAGCCACCGCGGGGCTCGGTCAGGGCGATCGCACAAATGATTTCGCCTTGCACCAGCTTGGTGAGCCACGGCCCCACCACGGCCGGATCGCCATGTTCGGCCAGGATCTGGCCATTCAGCGAGGCCAGCAGATTCAGGTAGGAAATGCTCAGGTCGGCCTGGGCAATCTGTTCGTGGATCACGCCGGCAGCCAGACTGCCCATGCCCAGGCCACCGAAACGTTCCGGCAGCTCGGGGCAGATGAAACCGAGCTCGGCCATTTCGCGCAACAGGGTGCGGTCGAGCTCGCGACTCACGTCGCGCTCGAGATAGCCCGGCTTCACACGCTCGTCGGCAAAGCGACGCGCCGAGTCGGCCAGGGCCATCAGGTCTTCGTCAAGATAAGGGTTCGGGATCATGCAACGTCTCTCTCCGGCCTCGGCCTCTTACTTGGCGTACTTGCGAAAATCGGGCTTGCGCTTCTCCATGAGCGCATTCACACCCTCGCGGGACTCTTCGGTGTCGTAGTAGAGTTTCAGGGCATACATGCCCATGCCCGCAATGCCGCTCTGATGCGCGGTATCCATGTTGAAGCTGCGCTTGGCGATGGCGATCGCGGTGGGGCTGCGCTCGCAGATCGTCTCCGCCCATTCCTGAACCGTGGCATCAAGTTCGTCGTGCGGCACGCAGATATTGGCCAGACCCATGGCCACGGCCTCTTCTCCCGAATAGCGCTTGTTCAGGTACCAGATTTCGCGTGCCTTCTTTTCGCCCACCACACGGGCCAGGAAGGCCGTGCCGTAGCCCGGGTCGACCGAACCCATCTTGGGGCCGACCTGCCCGAAGACGGCCTTGTCGGAGCAGATGGTGAGATCACAGATCGTGCACAGCACGTTGCCGCCGCCGATGGCATAGCCCTGCACGCGAGCAATGACGGGCTTGGGCACGTCGCGGATGGCGGTGTGCAGTTCTTCCATGGGCAGGCCGATGGTGCCGCGGCCATCGTAGTTGCCGTCGTGCGCCGACTGATCGCCGCCGGTGCAAAAGGCACGGTCGCCGGCACCGGCCAGCACGATGCAACCCACGTTGCGGTCGTAGCCGGCCTTGTTCAGGGCATTGATCAGCTCGTCGCAGGTCTGCCCGCGAAAGGCGTTCATCTTCTCGGGCCGGTTGATGGTGATCCAGGCCACGCCGTTGCGGATTTCGTAGAGAATGTCTTCGTAGTTCATGTTCAATTCCTGTTTGCGGATGCGTATGCCTCAGCCGTGCATGGTGAGGCCGCCGGAAACGGAAACCACCTGGCCTGTGATGAAGCCGGCGTCGTCGCTGGCGAAGAACGCGATGGCGCCTGCGAGATCGTCGGGTTGACCAAGCCGGCCCAGCGGAATGGCGCTGCGGAAGGCATCGATGAGTTTTGCCGGGTCGCGCGCGCCTTCGGCGACGCTGGCAAGAAGCGCGGTTTCAGTGGGCCCGGGGCATACCGCATTCACCGTGATGCCGTGGCGGGCATGCTCGCGCGCCAGGGTCTTGGCCAATGCCACCAACCCGCCCTTGCAGGCCGAATACACCGCCTCGCCGGAGGAACCGCCACGCGCGGCATCGGAAGCCACGTTCACGATGCGCCCTTGCCCACGCTCGACCATGCCCGGAAGCACGGCGTGCAGCATGTGCAGGGCACCCACCAGATTGATGGCAATGAGCTTTTCCCATTCCTCGGGAACCGTCTTGAGGAAGGGCTTGAAGATGTCCCAGCCCGCGTTGTTCACCAGCGCATGCACCGGCCCGAGTTCCGACCCGACCGCGGCAACCGCCGCGTCGACCTGCGCACGATTGGTGATATCGCAGGTGTAGGCGCGGGCACTGCCCCCGCTGTCACGAATGCGCTGCGCAACCGTTTCCGCCGCAGCGCCATTCAGATCGAACACTGCGACCATGGCCCCTTCGGCCGCCAGGCGAGCCGCCGTGGCGCTCCCGATGCCGCCACCGCCGCCGGTGACGATCACACATTTGTCTTTCAGACCACGCATTGAATCTCCTGTCAGTGCTGACCTGCGAGATGCGACAACATTTTTACATACCAGCACCTTGGCGTCACGTTGTCCCCGCAGCGTATTTTCCTAGGGTTTTTACTAGCAAATCGCATAACCGCCAGATAAAGCGAAACCAATTTAACCATAGAAACTGGAATTCTTGTCAATATGTTGACATATTCTAGTGTTTTCCAGGAGCAAGGGGATGACACGCCAGACACGAGGCGGGAGCGACTCGGGGAGGGAAGGAAGGGGGCAGGCGGCGCGCCTCGGGAACAGCTGCGGGAGTTCAGTCGCGCGAGTTCAGCAACGCGATCAGCGGATCAATGCTTTCCAGGGCGTCGAGCTCGTGCAGCAGAGCAAGGCTGCGTTCGAGCGCTTCATGACCGACGCCGGCCATGGCGACAAGGCGCCGGTACTTGGCGTCGACATCCGCCCACTGCACGCCACGCGGCCCGGATCCGCGTGGTGCGACACAACGCGCTGTGAACACACGACCGTCGTGCAGCGCGATGCTGACCGAGCCGCCGTGGCGATGGGGGAAACGATCAGGCAGCGGCGGCGGGTCTGGGTCGAAAACCACCTTGTCCTGTACGCCGGCGATGACAGGATCCTGCATTTTCTCGAGCGTCATGGCGCTCCAGTCGAACTTGCGCTCAACGATCGAGGCCGCCACGAAATAGACTAGGCTGTGGGCGGCATCGACCAGGTTGCGCGGATGCGGCTCGCCCCGAAAGTTGGTCCATTGCACCGCCGCAGAAATGGTGACCTGCCGTATGTCTTGCGGCCGCACATTGCCCTGAATCGCGGCCTGGGCAGCCGCCTCGGCGGTGGCATGAAAGGGATGAGCCCCGGGCATGAGCTTGACGGCCATGTCGGTCACGATGTCCCAATCGTCACCCAGACCGGCGGTAATATCGTCGAGCGCCTGGCCGTTCATGGCGCTCAGGAAGCCGCGCGGTGCATCGAGGACCGCAGGTTCTCCGGTAAAGC
>JAEZGR010000173.1 GCA_023437255.1 Pseudomonadota bacterium
CCGTACGACCTTACTCGGTGCGTTCGGTGACTTCGACCAGGTGGTAGCCGAACTGTGTCTTGACGGGGCCCTGAACCACGCCCACGGGGGCGCTGAACACGACTTCGTCGAACTCGCGGACCATTTCGCCGCGGCCGAAGTTGCCCAGGGCACCGCCGTCGCGGCTCGATGGGCAGCTGGAGTTCTCGCGCGCGACCTGCGCGAAGTCGGCGCCGTTCTCGATCGCCTGCTTCAGTTCATTGCACTTGGCTTCGGTGTCGACGAGGATGTGACGGGCAGA
Organism: Pseudomonadota bacterium; assembly: GCA_023437255.1. Taxonomy (GTDB): domain Bacteria; phylum Pseudomonadota; class Gammaproteobacteria; order Burkholderiales; family Burkholderiaceae_B; genus Yanghanlia. The sequence continues at coordinate 281 of JAEZGR010000173.1, forward strand.
GGCTCTTGCCATGGAATTGCTCCTGATTGGTTAATCCGACAGGTTAACGCACTTTGTTATGCGACCTGCGGCGTTGCGGGGGAAGGGTGCCTTAACCGAGTCGGGCCTGGACCCGGGAGTAGGCCTCGCGAACAGCCGCTTCGCCGTATTTGCGTTCGAGACGCTTCACGGTGAAGTGGCCCCGCGCCATGTTCTGGTAGTGTGAGATGAACATGGCGTTGATGGCCGCGCCGCTTACCGCACCCATTACCGGTGCGGCCTGCAGCGCGAACTTCTCGGTGACCTTCACGCCGAAGCGCTGGGCCACCGTCTCGATGATCTGCGCGAGCCACGAGGCGGCTTGCGCAGGCGTGAGCTGCATGCCCTGGAACGTGGCGCGAGCGGCTTCGCGCGTGGCGTGGCCCGCGGCTGCCTCGACCAGCGCCTTGCCGGTTTCCTTGGCGAGTTCGGTCAGGCCCACGCGCGTGGCGTAATACGCGGAATCGGCAGCGTCATCTTCCGCCGAACGCCCGCCCAGGGCGAACACCTGCACGCAGTCGGCCTGCACCATGGGGTCTGAGAGCGTGAAGCCTTCGGCGCGCGCAATGTCGGCCACGGAGCGCATGATCAGCGTGGTGGTGACGGGCAGTTCCACCAGCGTACCGGCGAGCCCGAAGAATCCCCCCATGGCACCGGAGGCGGCAGCCATGGCCGTGTGGGTGCGCGGGCGGGCGGCCACGACGGCCTTGTCGTTCATGGTGAGCAGCGCGCCTGAAACCGCCTTCTTGAGCGCTGCGTGTATGCCTTTGTGAATCTTCTCGGCACTGGTGGCCGGCAGCCGGTCGAGCGCCCACTCCACCGGCGTGCCGACCATGTTGGCAATGCGTATGGTGAGCGAGGGCGTCTCGAGCAGCGCGACCGCCTGTTCCAGCGCCCGCAGGTCGGCGGGATTCTCGGAAAGATTCATGTCTCAGCGCAGGAAGAATCCACCCACGCGCCCCTGGGTGACGTTCAGCGTGGCAAGCAGGTCGTCGCCGTTGTCGGCAAAGCTGATCTTCCATACGGAGATGTCCAGCCCCTGTTGGCGCAGATTGCCCAGATGCTGCACGGTATAGCCCTGTTTCAGGCGAGGCGACACGACGTCGGCGACCTGCTGAAAGTTGGCCTCGCCCACAGACGCGAAAGCCGGCGTACCCTGGCTGATGAAGCGCTGGTAATCGTTCTGGGCGATGGCGTTGAGCAGTTGCTCAACCACGGGCTTGTCGGCGCTGCCGCCCGAGCTGGCCGCCTGGACGGCCGGCACGATGAGCAGAGCAGCCGCCATCAGCAGCAGGGCAGTGAACATGCGTCGAATGACGGCACTGCCGGGGAGGCCTCGTGAGGCGGCCCTGGACCGGGACAAGGCGTGGCCCGGGCCGTGGCCCGGGCGAGAAGCGGTGGAGGTGACTGGATTCATGAACGGCTCCCTGAAAGTTTGCGTGGATTGACCGCGCGAGAGGCGCAGTGCAGCAAACTCCATTCCGTTCATGGTAGCGCGGGATCGGGGGCCCGCACATCTGCCGGGCCCCCAAAGTTTGCGGTGAGGCTTACTGGGCTGTAATGTTGGCAGCCTTCACGACGCCGCCCCAGCGGTCGAGCTCTTCCTTCGTGTAGGCGCGCAGGGTGTCAGGGCCCTTGAAGTCGGCGTCCGCACCCAGGCTGGCGGCCTTCTCGCGGAAGGCGTCGGTCTTCATGATCTGTTCAATCTCGCCGGCCAGCTTGTCAACGACCGGGCGAGGCGTGCCCTTGGGTGCGTACATGGCGAACCACGACGACACGAGCAGGTCAGGAAAGCCGGCTTCTGCCACGGTGGGAACGTCAGGCAGCGATTCCAGCCGCTTGTTGCCGGTGACGGCCAGCGCGCGCAGCTTGCCTGCTTCGATATGCGGCAGCAGGGGCGGCGGGGTGGTGATCGTGAGGTCGACGCTGCCACCGAGCAGATCCGTCAGGGCAGGACCGGTTCCCTTGTAGGGGATATGCACGGTCTTGATGTCGGCCATCTGGTTCAGCAGCTCGGTGGTCATGTGCTGCAGGGAGCCGTTGCCCGAAGAGGCATAGTTCAGCTTGTCGGGATGGGCCTTGGCGTAGTCGACCAGTTCCTGAAGTGTGTTGATCGGCAGGTCGGGGCGAACCACGATGACCTGCGGCGCCGACAGGATGTTGGCCACGGGTTCGAAATCGTTCACCGGGTCGAAGCCGACGTTGGCCTGGACATGGGGCGTGATGACCTGGAATCCCGAGTACTGGAGCAGCAGGGTGTAGCCGTCGGCGGGCGAGCGCAGTACCGACTGCGCGGCAATGGCGCCGGCCGCGCCCGGCTTGTTGTCGACCACGACAGTCTGGCCAAGCACTTTGCCGAGCGGATCGGCGATCATGCGGGCGGCGATGTCGGTGGTGCCGCCGGGTGCTGCAGAAGCGATGAGGTTGATCGGCCGGGTCGGGAACTCGGAAGCCAGTGCGGGCGCTGCGGCGACGCACAGCAGGCCGGCGGCGGCCAGCTTGAGGGTGGTCCGACGCAGGGGGCGGAACGTTCGAACGGACATGGGGTATCTCCTGTTGTTGTAATGGTTGGTCGCAGGGGTGATGCGACCGGTTGTGCAGCGGAGGGCTTACGCGAGAATGCCGCGCCGGCGCAGATCGGCGATAGAGGCCGGATCAAAGCCCGCCTCCTGCAGCACTGCGTCGGTGTGTTCGCCCAGTGTGGGAGCCCGATGGGCAATTGCCCCCGGGTTTTCGGAAAGCTTCGGGAAGATGGCGGGCATCTCGACGGCGATGCCGCTGGCGGCCTGAACCTGCGTGATTGCGCCGCGCGCCCGGTAATGCGGGTCGCCTGCAATGTCCCGGATCGAATAGATGCGGCCCGAAGGCACGCCGGCATCCTTCAGTTGCGCCAGCATGGCGTCGATATCTGTCTGCGCAAGGGTCCAGGCCTCGATTGCGGCATCGAGTTCATCCACGCGTGCCACCCGGCCGTCGTTGTGGGCCAACGAGGGGTCGTTCGCCAGGTCGGGGCGACCGATGCAGTGCATCAGGCGCTGGAAGATCGTGTCGCCGTTACCGGCGATCAAGATGTAGCTGCCGTCATGGCAACGGTAGGCGTTCGACGGCGCGATACCCGGCAGGGCGGCGCCCGCAGGTTCGCGCACCGCGCCGAACGCTGAATACTCCGGCAGCAGGCTCTCGGTCAGGTTGAACAGGCTCTCGTACAGCGCCGCATCGATCATTTGGCCTGTGCCGCCGCGGGCGTCGCGCTGATACAGCGCCAGCAGTACGCCCAGCGCGCCATGCAGGCCGGCGATCGTGTCGCCCAACGACAGGCCGGCACGCACCGGCGCGCGGCCCGGCTCACCATTCAGGTAGCGCAGACCGGCGAAGGCTTCGCCAATGGCGGCGAAGCCGGGCTCACCTGCACGCGGGCCGCTCTGGCCATAGCCCGAGACCCGCAGCATGATCAGACGAGGGTTGAGTTCGTGCAGGGCTTCCCACGACAGGCCCCACTTTTCCATGGTGCCCGGTCGGAAGTTCTCGATGAGGACATCGGCCTCGCGGGCCAGCTGGCGCACGATATCCTGGCCTTCGGGCTGGCGCAGGTCGAGGCACACCGATTTCTTGCTGCGCGATTGAGCTTCCCACCAGACCGACGTGCCTTCGTGCAGCAGACGCCATTTGCGCAACGGGTCGCCGATACCGGGCGGCTCGATCTTGATGACTTCTGCACCGAAGTCAGCCAGGGTCTTGGCGGCGAACGGCCCTGCAATGAGCTGGCCCAGTTCGATCACCCGTATACCGGCCAGAATCTGGCTCGACATTCCTCATCCTCCTGTTCATGCGTTTTGGCGGCAAGCCTAACCGGCGAGCGGAGGGAGGGGGAATCGACATTCGCGCAATGGGGCTTTCGCAAAACGCGAAAGCCGGGCGGCGGAGGTCAGTCGGGGGCGGGGTCGGCGACTTGCGTGGTCGAGTCCGTGGCGCATTCGCGCAGGTGGTCGAGCACCTGACGGGCCGCCGCTGTCAGGGCGTTACGGTCGCGCACGCCCAGCAGCAGCCAGCGGCGCGCCCATTTGTCGTGCAGCGCCACCAGATGCAGGCGCATCGACTGCGCGTGCGGTTCGGCGGCCTGACGGGGCAGGATCCCGATCATGCGGGTGGCGGCCACCATGCGGCAGATTGCATCAAAGCTGCGCACCTGGATTCTCAGCCGCAGCGTGCGCTCCAGCCTTGCGCTTTCTTCCTGGAGACGCAGCGCGAGCGATGTGGTCGGAGGCAGGCCGACATAATCGTATGCAATGGTATCTACAAAGGATATTCTTTTGTATTGCGCCAGCGGGTGCATGGGCGGGGCCACCAGCACCAGTTCATCGAGCCGGTAAGGAAAGGTCTGCAAACCGGCGCAGGGCGTGCGGTCAGCAAAGATTCCCAGGTCAGCGCGGTTGTCGCGCACCGCAGCCACGATGTCGCCACTGTTCTGCTCTTCCAGGTCGATGCGCACGCCCGGCTGGCGGTCCATGAAGAGGGCTAGGTCTTCCGGCAGGAACTGGGTCAGCGAAGAGGTGTTGGCGGCTATCCGCACCGCACCCCGGAGACCGTGCGCGTAGTCGGAAAGCGAGCCGGCCATCTGGCCCACTTCGTGCAGCACCCGCTGGGCATGGGCCAGGCAGGCCTGCCCGGCTTCGGTCAGTTCGACACCCGAGGTCTGCCGGTACAGCAGCTGGGCGCCCAGGGCCGCTTCAAGGTCAGTGATGCGACGGCTGGCCGCGCCGACTGCCAGATGCGACACGCGCGCGCCGCCCGAGATGCTGCCTTCGCGGGCAACATTCACGAACAGCGCAAGGGTCACGAGGTCGAAGCGGGCCGGATTCATGGTCTCGCTGATATTAAGCCATTCCGCTTTTACAGCGTTCGTGCGTGGTTTTGTGGAACACTATGGCGTGTCTGTCTTTGCCCTGCGCCGCCGCGCTGCGCACGAAATCCGATCGCAATGTCTTTGAAACGCCTGCTGCGCAGTCGCGCCGCCTTGCTGGTCGCCGCCGCTGCGGCCGCGGCACTGACCACTGCCACGCTTTTGATTGGGCCGTCGGTAAACGGTGCCCGGTCGCAGCCGCGTCTGGTGCATGTCGAACCGTCCGAATTCGCTCCGGTGGTGGTGTTTGAGCAGTATGGCGAACGCTGTCTCAACTTCGAGGAAATGGAAGGCGAGGGACGCCAGAGCTGCGTGCAGCTCGACGACCCGCGACGCATGGTGTTTGAATACACCCGCATGATGACCGGCGCTGTTCTGGCGAAACCCGACGCAAAGTCGGTGCTGATCGTGGGGCTGGGTGGCGGCACGCTGCCCACGGCCTTGCACGAACTGTTGCCCGACGCGCAGATCGATACGGTGGAAATCGACCCGGCGGTCGTGAAGGTGGCGCAGACTTATTTCGATTACCGCCCCGGGCCCCGGCAACGCATCCATGTGGAAGACGGGCGCGCCTTCGTGCAAGCGGCACTGCGGGCTGGACGCACGTACGACATGGTCATGCTCGACGCATTCGACGTTGACTACATTCCCGCCCACTTGCTCACGGTGGAGTTTTTGCAGGAGGTCAGCCAGGTGCTCGCGCCCGGTGGCCTGGTGGTGGCGAATTCATTCGCACAGAGCCACACACGCGCCCGCGAGTCGGCGACCTATGCGGCGGTGTTTGGCCGTTTCTACAACCTGAACGCATGGCTGGAAGGCAACCGGATCATCATTGCCGCCAACGATCCTCTGCCCCAGACGGCATTCATCGAGCAAAACGCCCGGGCGCTTGCGAAGCGCCTGGCTCCGTACGGCATTGATGCGACTGAAGTCGCGGCTCGTTTCGTGTTGTCGCCTTCTGATGCGGGCGAGGGGGCTGAGCCTTTGCGAGATTGAGGCCTGCACGGACGACCGCGAGCTCATGGGTGACAACCCTGTAGGTAGAAAAAATATGAATGTTTACGATGCGTAGCATTTGCAACCCGTCCAGGAGCTGCGCATGGCCAGATATCTACCTTCAGATCCTCTGTTTCACCTGCAATGGCACTTGCTGAACACAGGAAACACTTATTTGTCTGAGCCCGGCAACGACATCAATGTGGTGTCGGTGTGGCCTGACTACAGCGGAAAGGGCGTCCTGGTCGGGGTGATGGATACCGGTATCGATGAATCTCACCCGGACCTGCTGCCCAATTACCGGGCCGATCTGGCCTGGGA